>JASEHP010000173.1 GCA_030018605.1 Thermodesulfovibrionales bacterium | reverse complement strand
TAAATTAATCCTCTCCATACTCCAAAACAGACACCGAAAAAAGTAATTATGCCTCCTTTCTTATGTCGTATCCAGCAGCGAAGGCATGGCATGTATCCATGCATACGCCTGAGATGCGTCCCCTAAGAGCGTTCATAATCTCCGCGAGCTCGCCTATCTCGGATGTTATGTCGCCGCGCTCGCCTGCTGTGTTCTCAAGCAAGAGTCCGGCATTCCATGAATTCGCCTTGAATGCCTCTTTTAATGCTTTTCCCTTGCAGCCTTTTTATCAGTATCAGATGCGCTTCCCGTATGAAGAACAACGTATTCCGCCCCAATCGCATCAGCCCTGTTCATCTCTTCTTTCAGCATGTCAATTGATTTCCTGCGGAGTGCTTCTGAAGACGATGCCAGATTTATAAGATATGATGTGTGAATATAGACCGGCGAAATATCAAATTCGCTTCTGAGTTTTTTGAATAACGCGCTGTCTTCTTTTGATATATCTTTCAGCGCCCATCCTCTCGGATTATGCGAGAATATCTGGAGAGTTGTGCAACCCAGTTCATGCGCCCTTCCAAGGCTCTTATAAATCCCGCCAGCTATTGACGTATGAACCCCAATCCGCCGCATATCAAGATGATACAGAGTTTATTTTTTTGAGACAAGCATCTCATCCAATGCTATAATTTAGCCATGGTTAACCTAAAGGACATTCAGGATGCCCTTAAGAATATTCAGCCTTTTATCCACAAGACCCCCTTAATCTTTTCCAATTCATTCAGCAAGCTTATCGGCGCGGAGGTTTATCTTAAGGCTGAGAACCTTCAAAAAACAGGCTCCTTCAAGGTAAGAGGAGCATTCAATAAATTGACCAGAATTAAGGACGGCAAAGTAATAGCCGCATCAATGGGCAATCACGCGCAGGGAGTCGCGTTTGCCGCAAAGGCCCTCGGAATTCACGCAAAGATAGTCATGCCTGTTACAGCGCCC
This sequence comes from Thermodesulfovibrionales bacterium, assembly GCA_030018605.1. Taxonomy (GTDB): domain Bacteria; phylum Nitrospirota; class Thermodesulfovibrionia; order Thermodesulfovibrionales; family UBA1546; genus UBA1546. The sequence continues at coordinate 2,161 of JASEHP010000173.1, read as the reverse complement.
ATAGTAAAACAAGAGGCGACAAAAGGGTACGGCGCAGAGGTCGAGCTTTACGGTGAAAACTTTGGCGATGCTTTAAACCATGCGCTATCGCAGAAGGACTATACATTTATACATGCCTTTGACGATGAGAGTATCATTGCAGGGCAGGGAACTATCGGCATTGAGATTGCGGAGGAATTGAAAGACATTGATTTTGTCATTGTTCCTGTCGGGGGAGGAGGGCTCATCTCAGGCATATCATCTGCTGTTAAGGCGCTATCTCCTAAAACGAAGGTTATAGGCGTCCAGACCGAATCCGCAACATCAGCGTATGACTCATTCAAAAACAAAAAAATATCTGATAAGCAGCCCTCTTCCACACTCGCTGACGGAATTGCCGTAGGAAGAGTCGGAGAAAAGACATTTGAGATTATAAATAAGCATGTGGATGAAATGTTCCTCGCAAAAGAAGACTCAATTGCAATGGCAATACTGCTCTTTCTTGAACGCAAGAAGCTTGTTGTTGAAGGAGCAGGCGCAGCGCCGTTGGCGGCATTAATAGAGAACAAGGATAAATTCAAAGGCAAGAAAATAGTCCTTGTTGTAAGCGGAGGCAACATAGATTTCACTCTGATTGACAGAATAATTCATAAAGGGCTCGTCTCGAGCGGAAGGATAGGGGTCTTTGAGGTTGTTGTTGATGATATTCCCGGCAGCCTCCATTACGTGACCGGAGTGATAGCATCGCACAGGGGAAATGTGCTGGATGTTGTCCATGACAGGCTTGCAGGAGACCTGCCTGTTGGCAAGACAAAGGTAGTTTTCACCGTAGAGATAAAAGGCAGGGAGCATCTAAATGAGATACTTTCTGAACTTGAGGCAAAAGGGTTCGGAGTGAGAAGATATAAATGAGCCGTTCTTTTCTGCACAGGCAGAATATAACTTGAAAAAAATTGCGGTGGAAATTATTCTATTGCTGAGACACCGTGAAGCAGGCAGGATGCAGAATTACTGCTTAATTTAAAATGTCTTATTGAGTGAGGAGACGCTTATGAAAAAGCTTATTTTTATCGTCCTTATGGTTTTTGCCTTATGTGCAGTATATGACGCAGATTTAGCATCGGGAAACTTGGAACACACTCCTGAATACAAGAAAGCTCTCAAGTATTACAACAGCAAAAAGTACAAGGAGGCAGTTGAGGTTTTAAAGGAGCAGTTACAGAAGGCTCCGAGCGCAGTGGATTATTACCTGCTTGGCTATGCGCTTTATAAACTCGGAAGATTTGAAGAGGCAAACGAGGCGTTCAAGGAAGCATACCTGCTTGATCCTGAGTTTTCGCTTGAAAAAGCGGGGCTGATAAAGAAGACTCCGGAAGCTAAGGGTGAAGAGGCTGAAAAACCGGCTGCTGAAAAAGCCCCTGATGTAGAAAAGCCGCCTGTAACTGAAAAAAAGGAAAAACAGCCTGATGCAAAGAAAGAACCTGTTCCTTCAAAAGAGGCCCAGCCGCAAAAACCTGAAGCTGTAAAAGGTGCAAAGGGAAAACCCGCGCCTGTTGCCGCTGAAAAGAAACCGGCTGCTCCTGAGCCGCAAAAAGCCGAGCCGTTAAAACCAATGCAGCCTCCTGCTGGATTCCCAACATTCCCGAAACCCGTGGAGGAAATGCCCGGAATTTCTCCGCAGATGTTGACTGCAATGTTTGCCAGCTTCGGAATTATCATCCTTGCGGTTGTTTTAGTCTGGGTGGTCTATTATCTGCTGTGCCTGTTCCTCATAGCTAAAAAACTTGGCATTCCTGCGCCGTGGACAGCGTGGATACCGGTTGTCAATCTCTGGACTATTGTCACCTGTGCAGGGAAGCCGTGGTGGTGGATACTGCTTTTGTTCGTGCCGATAGCGGGCATTTTTGTATATATTTATCTCTGGATGTGCATATCTGAGAACCGCAGCAAGAGCAAGTGGCTGGGACTTTTGATTCTTATACCGCCGATTGACCTTGTGTTTTACGGCATTTTAGCGTTCTCAAAGGGCGAAACGCAGAGCAGCATTGTGGAGGACACGACAGCGTCCTGAGCAGCATATGTTTATTTTCTCTAATCGTATTTTAGAAGGGCTGCTTTTCATAGCAGCCCCCGTGTCAAATCATTTAACATGGTAACCGAAGCTTCTTCTGTTGAATCATGA
>JASEHP010000172.1 GCA_030018605.1 Thermodesulfovibrionales bacterium | reverse complement strand
TGATTTAACCAGTACCTTCTCGGTTACATTTTAGATGATTTAATGCGTTAGGTTGTATTTGCGGCAGGCGGGAAATTATAATAATAAAAGACACTGAAGGCAAAATGGCAAAAAGATATTTCGGTCATATAGAAGTTCCGCTCAAGAGAATTCATATAGAACTCACAAACATCTGTGATTTTAACTGTGTGTTCTGCCCTAAGTCCGCAATGGAAAGGCCATACGGCTATATGGACACAAAACTTGCCAAAAGGATAACGGACGAGATTCAGGAGAATAAACTGTCTGATAAAATTACCTTTCATGTAATGGGAGAGCCCACGCTTCACCCTGATTTTTTTGAGATACTATCTTACAGCAACGATAAAGGGGCGAAAGTGGGGCTTACCACTAACGGAGGCAGGCTTGGAGACGAGACAGGGAAAAAGCTGCTGGAATATAAACTCCATCAGATAGATGTCTCTCTTCAGACGCCTGACGCAAAATCCTTTGCGCTAAGAAAGGCAGGCGCGCTTACGTTTGATTCGTATCTCAGCGGCATTCTCAACTTTTTCTCTTCCTATATGGCAAAGAGAAGGGGCACAATCTTTAAGTTCAGGTTTCTGAATACAAGGTTCCCGCAGAAAAACATAGAGAAAAAAGCCGGTCCTGTAAGGGTTATGTCATCAACAAAAGAATTGCAGGATACCTTCAGCCTCTGGGCTCGTCGCATATATGACATTCTCGGCGTTGAATCAGAAAAGAGAGAGAAGGCGCTAAGCCGCATAAGATCCCTTGCTTCGTACAAGTGGAATGTCGTAGAGATTTATCCTGATATTTTTTTTGAGACATATATGCTTGAAGACTGGGGACACGCCTTTGACAGCGGGAAGGTTTACAATGCATGGGCAGGGTATTGTTTCGGAATGAGAGACCACTTCAGCATCTTGCATAACGGCGATGTTGCGCTTTGCTGTGTGGATTTTAACGGACGCACGAAGGTGGGCAATTTAAATAATTCATCCCTTAAAGAAGTCCTGTCGTCGGACGAACTTGGCAGGATTATGAAAGGGTTCAAAAGATTTCAGCTTGTTCATCCGTATTGCAAACGCTGTCTCGGAAGCGGCTCGGTCTTATCATGGCTTTTGAAGCCTGTTATGTCAGTCACGGTTCTTAAAACCCTCAAACCTTTCTTCTATAAGCAGACAAAGGTTTTTTAATTTAAGGAGGTTATCAGATGGCAATAAGCATTGCGTTGATTATTCTTATCGGGCTGCTCTCGGACTATCTTTTCAGGAAGATAAAACTTCCCGGGCTTATCGGCATGCTCCTTACAGGGATGCTGATGGGGCCTTATGTCTTTAATCTTATAGACCCTGTTTTGATGAAAGTATCATCTGACTTCAGGATGATAGCGCTGATAGTTATTCTTTTAAGGGCAGGGCTTGCTACAAAGAGAGACACTTTAAACAGGATAGGGAAAACAGTGGTTTTAACCGGCATTATGCCGGGACTTTTTGAGGGGCTGGTGATAATGCTGATTGCGCATTATGTCCTTAGTATCGGATATCTCGAATCAGCAATCCTCGGATTTATAATAGCTGCTGTCTCTCCGGCGGTCATAGTGCCGATGATGGTGAGCCTTATAGAAAGCAGGAAAGGGGACAGGAAAGGGATTCCGACTTTGCTTCTTGCATCCTCTTCTCTGGATAACGTGTCAGCAGTTGTAATCTTTTCAGGCTTAATAGGCATTTACGGGGGGAAGAGCCCGAATATCCTGATGAAGCTTGCCGAGATTCCTTTCTCAATAATATCCGGAATAATCCTCGGCATTCTCATCGGCTTTCTTCTTCATAGGCTTTTTATGAGATATAAACCCCGCGCGACAAAGATGGGTATGATAGTCATAGGAGCCGCGATACTTCTAACATGGTTTGAAAATGCCTTAAAGCCTTTTGTCTTTGTCTCGTCCCTTTCGGGCGTCATAGCGATAGGGTTTATACTCCTTGAAAAATCAGAGGCAGTTGCGCATAAGGTATCGCAGAAACTCGGAAAGATTTGGGTATTTGCGGAGATTCTGCTATTTGTGCTCATAGGCGCGCAGGTGAATGTAAGGGTTGCGCTTGACGCGGGTATTGCAGGCGCATTGATAATCTTTTCCGGTTTAATCGCAAGGAGCATCGGCGTATACATATCCCTGATGCGAACGGAGCTTGATATTAAAGAAAAACTGTTCTGCATTGTTTCATCTATTCCCAAGGCAAGTGTTCAGGCAGCCATAGGCGCGGTGCCGCTCGCAATCGGCATTAAATCAGGAGAGACAATGCTTGCAATCGCAGTGATCTCCATTCTCTTTACAGCGCCCCTCGGCGTAATAGCAATGAATGCCATTGGGGAAAAAGTATTAGGCAAAGAAGGGCAGAGACATTAAAGGATTGGAATTTTATATTCAGAGGTGTTTCTGAACAATATGGAGAGGATGCTGCAACGATCTGTTAGGATATTTTCAGAAGTCTCAATTTAGAATGTTTTGCTATGTGCGAGAAGTCTTTATCATTTGTGTATAAATAACAGCCATTAACTATGGCAGATGTAGCTATCAGGGCATCAACTGTGCTAATTTGGACACCATTATTAATTAAATGATTCTTAAGCTCTGCTGCTTTGACATAATGCTCCCTTTCAATTTCGAGCATTGGGAATGCGTCTAAGCGCTCCTTTAAGCGTATAAAATCATGTCTTTCTTTTACGCCCTGTAATATTTCCTGAAGAATGACGCCTACGAGGAAGATGTTCTCGCCATTCTCGATCATTTTCCGGAGAATTTCTGTTTCAGGATTTTGCACAGGGCTATGTCTCCTCAAAACTAAAGACCAGATAGATGTATCAACGATAACCCTCATCTGTCTCTTCGGTCTCTCTTATAGTCATAAGAAGGTTTCATCTCAACCTTTCCAAAAAGAGAAATAATATCTCTCTGTTTTCTTCTCTGAATAAATTCTTTTAACGCCTCATTTACAGTGTTCTTCTTGGTCTTATGACCGCTCACCTTCAAGGCTTCATTCAAAAGTTTTTCGTCTATGGCAAGATTAGTCGGCATGATATACTCCTTTCACACATCCTTTTACACAATATACCACACATTAGGGAGTCAATGCAATACAACGCATTAAATCATCTAAAATGTAACCGGGAAGGTACTGGTTAAATCATCTAAA
>JASEHP010000171.1 GCA_030018605.1 Thermodesulfovibrionales bacterium | reverse complement strand
GAATAGGACATTTCTACTTTGGTAAAACCGGACATTTCTATTTTGGTATTACACCAGTTTTTGTCATTGTGAACAGAGTGTTCTCCTCAGGCGAATCCGCCGAGGCGGAAAGCAATCTCGTTTTCCCAGATAGTGACAGTATCTGTGAAGAATCTCAACTTAGATTGCCATGCAGTTCCAATCCCGAATGCTTTCGGGAGGGACTCCTTGCGGTGACATCAAAATCTCATTTCTATGTGTCTAAAATTATATCATTAAATCAAATAGTTAAAGATATTAATATCAAGTGTTACTTTATGTTAATACCATGCTTTTTCTCTTGTTTATGCGTGTTAAAACGCCAAGGCTTTACTGCCTTTGACTGCTTTTTTATCAAAAAACTCAAAAATCTATTGAAATTTTATGTCTTTATAAGGTATTTTATTAGTCTAAAACCAAATCTTTAATACTTGGAGGACATTAGGATGTCAAAGAAAACAGCTAAAAGATATGTTTACTTTTTCGGCAGTGGGAAAGCGGATGGGAAAGGCGACATGAAAGACCTTCTCGGAGGCAAAGGCGCAGGACTTGCCGAGATGACCAATCTTAAAGTTCCTGTTCCTGCCGGGTTCACGATTACCACAGAGGCATGTAACGAATATTTCAAGAACAAGAAAAAGTATCCATATGGAATGTGGGAACAGGTTCTTGCAAATCTTAAAAAGATAGAAAGGGCGATGGGCATGAAATTCGGCGACCCTGCCAACCCCCTGCTCGTTTCTGTCCGTTCTGGAGCAAAATTTTCCATGCCCGGCATGATGGACACTGTATTGAACCTTGGCCTTAATGATACAACAATGAAGGCTCTCATAAAAAAAACTAAAAACGACCGATTCGCGTACGATGCGTACAGAAGGTTTATAACAATGTTCGGAAATATTGTTATGGGTGTTGACAGGCAGAAATTTGAAAGAGCCCTTGAAGAGATTAAAAATAGAAAGGGCGTCCACCTTGATACTGACCTGACAGCGGCTGACCTCAAAGGCGTTGTGGATGAATTTAAAGTCATATATAAACACAGTACTGGAGAAACCTTCCCTTCAGACCCATATGATCAGCTTAAAAAGGCTGTAAACGCTGTTTTTGGCTCATGGTTCGGAGACAGGGCTGTAAAATACAGAAAGCTTAACAACATACCTGAAAACCTCGGCACCGCGTGTAATGTGCAGGCAATGGTCTTTGGGAACATGGGAGAGAACTCCGGCACAGGGGTTGGCTTCACAAGAGACCCCTCCACGGGCCAGAGAAGGTTCTTTGCTGAATGCCTTATCAATGCGCAGGGAGAAGACGTTGTTGCAGGAATCAGGACCCCTCTCCACATCAATGAGCTTAAGAAAAGGCTTCCAAAGGCATATAATGAGCTTGACAGGATATACAAAAAACTTGAAAAACACTATAAAGATATGCTTGACATAGAGTTTACTGTTCAGGAAGGAAAACTCTATATGCTTCAGACAAGGGTCGGAAAAAGGACAGCGGCATCAGCCTTAAAGATAGCAATTGACATGGTAAAAGAGGGGCTGATAGACAAAAAAACAGCCATATTAAGAATAGACCCCCAGCAGATTGACCAGCTTCTCCATCCGATGATAGATCCAAAAGCAAAAATCAGCGTAATAGCAAAAGGGCTTCCAGCCTCGCCCGGCGCTGCAGTCGGAAAGGTAGTCTTTACGGCAGACGAAGCAGAGAAAGCCGCTGAAAGGGGCGAAAAAGTAATCCTTGTAAGGACAGAGACATCACCTGAGGATATTGGAGGAATGCACGCTGCGCAGGGCATTCTAACGGCAAGAGGCGGTATGACATCACATGCCGCTGTTGTTGCAAGGGGAATGGGCAAGTGCTGTGTTGCAGGCTGCGGCGCAATAAACATAAACGAGAGCCAGAGATATTTCACAGTTAACACATTCAACCTCAAAGAAGGAGACTATCTCACGCTTAACGGCACAACAGGAGAGGTCATTCTCGGCGAGGCTCCACTTATAACTCCGGAACTTACAGGCGAGTTCGGCATATTCATGAAATGGGTTGATGGATTCAGAAAAATCGGGGTTAGGACAAACGCAGACACTCCTCATGATGCAACAGTAGCAAGAGATTTCGGGGCGCAGGGGATAGGGCTTTGCAGAACAGAGCATATGTTCTTTGAGCCTGAAAGGATAATAGCAGTCAGGGAGATGATACTTGCGGATAACACAGGGGGAAGGCAGACAGCGCTTGCCAAACTTCTCCCAATGCAGAAAGGCGACTTCAAAGGCATATTCAAGGCAATGAAAGACCTGCCTGTCACAATAAGGCTTCTTGACCCTCCTTTGCATGAGTTCCTTCCACATACTGATGAAGAACTCAAAACACTTGCGCACCAGATAGAAGTCCCCGTTGACAAGCTTAAATCCAGAAACAAGGCATTGCATGAGTTCAACCCGATGCTCGGTCACAGGGGATGCAGGCTCGGCATAACCTACCCTGAGATATACGCTATGCAGGCACAGGCAATTATGGAAGCTGCTTGCGAGCTTGCAAAGCAGAAGATTAAGGTAATTCCAGAGATAATGATACCATTAGTGGGACACGTGAATGAGCTTAAAATGATGAGGGAACTTGTCATCAAAACTGCTGACGATGTCCAGAAAAAATATAAGGTAAAAGTCAACTACACAGTAGGCACAATGATAGAACTTCCGAGGGCTGCAATAACAGCAGATGAGATTGCAACGCAGGCAGACTTTTTCTCATTCGGAACAAATGACCTCACACAGACGACATTCGGGCTTTCAAGAGACGATGCCGGAAGGTTCCTGCCCTTTTACGTTGAAAAGGGCATACTTGAGGACGACCCGTTCATCACGCTTGATGAGGGCGGCACAGGCTTGATGATGAAGATCGCGATTGAGAAGGGACGGAAGGCCAAAAAAGACCTCAAGATGGGAATTTGCGGCGAGCACGGCGGCGACCCGAAGTCTGTTGAGTTCTGCCACAAGGCCGGCTTGAATTACGTGAGCTGTTCGCCTTACAGGGTTCCAATTGCAAGGCTTGCGGCTGCGCAGGCAGCGTTGAAGGAGAAAGCTGGAGGCAAAGACCTGAGCAAATCAACAGTTTAACGATTAGCATTTCCTGTCCTTTAAAAAGGAGGATTAGGATTAATATAGCGGGAACTCCCCGCCTGTGAAGGCGGGGATGAGAGCAAGTTCCTGT
>JASEHP010000170.1 GCA_030018605.1 Thermodesulfovibrionales bacterium | reverse complement strand
GTTGACTATCTCATCAAAAAAGGAGGTATGTCGCATTTGTATGGAACTTATACACCCACTTGAAAAAAACGGCAAAAAGTTTTATCTTGGAGTAGAGAAGTTTACGATGGATACCCGTAGAGATAGAGATAAGGACATGGATGACGCGAAGGGGAAAGATAAGAAGGATGACAAAGATAAAGATAAAAAAGAGGATAAGGAGGCGAAGGAATGAGAATGCATAAAGAAGGGTCAAGGGGTCAAGGGGAATACATAATTTGATCTTCTTGGGTTTTTTCTTGATTTTTCACTTCTTACTTCTTACTTCTCACTTTCTTTTGCAAATGAAAAAGGCGCTCCTATCTCAATGGAATTAAGGGACGTTGAACTGAGTGATGTGCTGAGGGTGCTTGGGCAGGAGCACGGGATAAACATAATTATTGACGAAACAGTTAAAGGCAAGGTGACAGTGAGCATAAGGAATGTCCCTCTATGGGACGCTATTGACTCCATATTAAAGGGCAAGGGAAAAGATGGGAATGTTGTGAGAGTGGTTTCTGCAGGAGCAGACGAAGACCTTATGACCTATACAGCAACTGTTAACTACGCTAATGCTAAAGACATTGAAGGAGTTATTACAAAGGTCTTAAGCAAAAGGGGTTCCATTGCCTCTGACCAGAAGAGCAATATGGTAGTTATAAGGGATATTCCGTCTGCAATAGAGAGGGTTGCGCAGATATTAAAACAGGTGGATGCGAAGACAAAGCAGATAATGATAGAGGCAAAGATTGTTGAGGTCAGCACAAATGCAAGTAAAGACTTGGGGATACAATGGGGCGCTATGTACGCAAAGGGAGATGTACTAGTGCATGGAGGCGGCACAAAAACATCATCAACCGCCACAGAAGCAACCGCAATTACAGGTGGCATAGGTGTTGCGGGATCGGCGTTTAACGTAAATTTCCCTGCGGCAATCAGCGCAACAACCGGTGGCGCTGCGCTTGGCATAGGAATTTTAGCAAAGAATGCAATACTTGATTTGCAGATATCTGCTCTTGAAACGCAAGGAGATGCAAGGACGTTGTCAAATCCGAAGGTGATGGTTCTTGACAATCAGGAGGCTTATATAAAGAGCGGCACAGGCATACTTATCCCTACATCAACGGTTACAGCAGGAACAACCACTACTACGAGTGTTACGGAAAAAGAAGCTGTTTTGCAGTTAAAAGTTACTCCGAGGGTGATAAATGACGACCAGATATATTTGAAGATTCTTACAACAAGAGATACCTTTGACTTCAGACGCAGTGTTCAGGGGACTCCGCCGAAAAATACCCGTGAGACACAGACGAACCTTATTGTCAAGAATGGCGAAACAATAGTTATCGGAGGCATTTATACGGAAAGCGATAGTGAGTCTGAAACAGGGGTGCCGTGGCTTTCCAAGATTCCCTTAATCGGACGGCTTTTCAAAAAAGAGACTAAAACAAAGGATAAAACAGAACTCCTCATATTCATAACCCCGCGGATTAAAGCAGAATAAATTTGACAACAAAGACTCTAAGGAATATATTCAGGGTTAACCTCAGTGTCAAAAAATCCGAGAGTGTTCTTATATTCACAGACAGAATCTCCTCCTCGGAAGTTCTCCAGGAAAATTACCCCTCCCCCATCCCCCTCCCTCAAGGGGAGGGGGTGAGGGGGAGTGTGGAAGAGGCATTTTCATGTAAAAATGACCTTTGCAGAAGGGAAAGACTGCGCGACATAGCTATTCTTATCGCTGAGACAGGAAAAAGTTTCTGTAAAAAGATTCTTTATCACGAATATCCTGCCACAGGCAGCCACAGTGCAGAGCCTCCCCAGAAACTCTGGGCCATGGCATTCGGCGAAAAGGCTTTCAATGAACTAAAGGCGCAAAAGCTGTTGCTTCCGCTCATAAAGAAAAAGGCTACGGCTTCGGATACGAAGAGAGCAGAAGAAATCATAGCCCGAAATAAAAAGCATGCCGTGAGTGCCGTCATCGCGCTTTCAAACTATTCTACAAGCCATACGAGGTTCAGAGACCTTCTGACAGGGATATGCAAGACACGGTATGCAAGCATGCCGTTGTTTGATGCGGCTATGCTTGATGGCGCAATGAATGTGGACTGGAGGGTGATTGACAGAAGGACAAGGGGCATTGCGAGGATTATAAATAAGGCGGAGGCTGTAGAGATAGAGACGTCTAATGGCACTTCTATTTCATTTTCAAAAAAAGGCAGGAAGGCAGAATCAGACACAGGGATTCTCACAGCGCCGGGAGCATTCGGAAATCTTCCGGCAGGCGAGGTATATCTTGCGCCGGTGGAAGGCACGGCAAACGGAAGGCTGGTTCTTGAGTTTGCGCCTACGAGACAATTGAAATCACCGCTGGCATTAACAGTGAAAAACGGATTTGTCAAAGAAGTATCCGGTGATGAGGAATATGCCGGTTATCTGAGAGAAAAACTGTCAGAGCGCATTGAAAATGCAAATATAGCGGAACTCGGCATAGGCACCAATGATATGGCGAAAAGGCCTGACAATATCCTTGAATCGGAAAAAATTCTCGGCACGATTCATATTGCGCTTGGCGACAACAGTTCATTCGGAGGGGATATAAGCACGCCGTTTCATCAGGACTTTGTGTTCTTCATGCCCACCGTGACATTGATTCATAAAGACGGGAACAGAGAAATTTTGATGAAGAAAGGAAGATTTAGTTCACTATGATGTCATTCCGACTTGTTCGGTCTCCTCAGCGACTCGCCTGTGGCGAGAATCATTCAGAAAGATTGCGGACAAGCCACAATGCCAAAATAGGACAAGCCAGAATGACGGATTAATGGGAGGGAGTTAAATGGAAAGCATAGTGGTTTTTATAACTGCCTCTAACGAGAATGAGGCAGCGAATATTGCAAGGGCGCTTGTTGAGGGAAGGCTTGCAGCCTGTGTAAATATAGTAGGGAATTTAAGGTCAATATATAGCTGGCAGGGCAAGGTAGAGGATGAATCGGAAGTCCTCATGATTGTTAAAACCCGAAAGAAACTTTTTCACAGCCTTTCACAGAAAGTCAGGGAAATGCACAGTTACTCTGTGCCAGAAATTATTGCCCTGCCGATTGTTGAAGGGTCGGAGGATTATTTGAAATGGCTGAAAGAGGCTACGGAGTAAGGTGTTAAAGGACTGGACATAGCACTTTCGCTCATTCTCGTCCCGACAAAATCGGGACTCCGAGCGTGTCAAATCATTTAACATGGTAACCGAAGCTTCTTCTGTTGAATCATGAAA
>JASEHP010000016.1 GCA_030018605.1 Thermodesulfovibrionales bacterium | reverse complement strand
AGGTGCGGCCCAATTTGCCCCTTTATCAAATTTACACAAAATAGTTGACAGTACCGAACATTCCCCTGGTTGACTATATCCCGTTTATAAAGGCTCTCTTCTCTTGAGATAATAAAGAAGCTCCCTGCGGTAGTAAAGATGAAAATGCATGTGGATGCGACTATTATAAACTTCCCCTGAAGACTAAACGCCCATTTCTTGAGTCTTTTAATCATGTCTTCCATCTATTGGACTTAGCGGGGTATTTTTACGCCTTTTTTAATCAAATAAGCTACAATCGCCCTTATAGAATTATAATCAGAATCCTCCGCCTCTACAAAACCGTACCTGAACTCTTCATCCCATTGCCTCATAACCTTGCGGTGCTCAGGATTATTGTAGTCCAAAGACAGAAGCGCCTTTTTTATTGCAGCTACTATCTCCGGAGACAGATCAGCCCTTACCACTATCGGCAACCCCGGAATAGGGTCGGAAAAAGCGATTATCTTAAGTCCTCTGTTTTCAAAGCCGTTTGCAACAGAATCTATAACAGCCCCTGCATCAAAGTTTCCCCGCAGGACTTCCCTTGCAACAGAGTCATGATACTTCAGGTTAACGTGCTTTGAGAGGTCTCTCAAAGTTATCCCGCCTTTTGCATAGAGTTCATTAAGAGGAACAAGGTATCCGGAGGTTGACCTTTCAGACGCAAAGGCTACGGACTTCCCTTTCAGATCAGAGAGTTTATTTATTTTTTTGTTGTCTGCCCTTGCTATAAATACGCTCCTGTAATACGGTTTGCCGTCAGGTCCTAACGGCTTAAGTATAGGCATAATATTAAACTGCTCTTTCGCCTCAAGATAAGTTGCGCCGCCAAGCAACGCAATCTGGACATCGTTGTTTCTGAGAAAATTTATTATGTTCCTGTAATCCTGACTTAGCCTCAGTTCAAAGTGATAGGAGGTATGTTCTGTTAAATAATTCATAAGGGGTTGATATCTCTGATACATCATAATAGGATGGTAAAGGGTTATAGCGCTGAAATGAACAACCCTTTTTACTGCCTTATCTTTAGCTGATGTCTCTGACTCTGCACCAAGAAAGAACACGCCAACAAGCAGGATGGAAAAAGTCAAACACCTAAAACTCATACCTTAATTGTAAATAAATATTATCATTCTTGTCCAGTTGCCCGAACTGGCTCCATTTTTCGCCGCCGCCGAAGACATTGCCTCCAACCGCCGCCCACAGGTGATCCGAAAAGTTATATTTAATTTCCGGATTTATCAAATAATCCCCTTCTGACATGCCGTAAAAAGAAAACAGGGAAAGTTTCAGGGTCTGGTGCATGAGAAGCTGCGTTAATCTGATGGTTGCAATCTGGTAGAGTCTTTTGTCTTTTGGCAGCCCTGACGGCTGATTCTTTACATATTCTGAATACTGATGCATGTATTCATTGTAGTATTGAAGCCCGACTGTGAAGTCTTCCCACAGTTGTCTTTGATAGCCAACGAGAAATTTCGTCTGGGAATTTGACACTGTATAATCAGTCCCAGAACTGTCCTGCCTTGAATCATAATAGCCCGCCTCAAGGCTAAGAACACCATCCAATGCCCTTCCCTGAAGGCTTGCCCCGTAAACGGAGAGTTTGGGATAATGATATGTGACCTTTGCAGTGCTATTTATGTCATCGGGTATCATATACGGCTTGCGATAAAATCCCCTGTACAAATATACTGATGTATCAAATCCTGCAATATCCCTGTAAGCCCTTAATGCAAATTCTGTGTTCTCAAAATTCGTAGCAGGGTCTTTCTCCTCCCTGTTCGTTACATTCGGCATAGGGTCAAACATATAGAATCTTCTTGCATTGGTATAATTATTCGGCTCAAATATCGGTATCGCAATGAACTCAAATGAAGCAAAGGCAGGATACAAGCCGATTTTTGCTCCGTCAACTCCCTTTTTCATGTACTCCAGCGGCCTTCCGGAAAAGAACGCCTCGTAGTCTTTCGGGAATACATCGTTTATAAATATGAGGTCTCCGAGCCCCCATGTGATTATCTGCCTGCCTGCTCTCAAGTCCCATTTCTTTTCAATATAATCTACATAGCTTTCTCTTAACTCTATTTGAGCCTTTTCATCAATGTGGTCATAAAAAGCATCTGTTTTCAGGAATAACTTAAAAGGCTCTTTTGAGGCGTCAAGTTTTAGCTGCACCCTCTCTTCAGCCCACTTAAAATCACCTCCGTCCGGATTGGCCCTTGAGCCGAGAGAATAGTTCCCCTGGAAGAAGCCGTGAAGGGAAACATCCGCTGCGTATGAAGAGGCAGAGCAATAGAGCAGTAGAGCAGAAGAGCAGAAGGTAAATAAGGAAATTAATTTATTCCTTAATAAAACTACTGCTCTGCTGGACTGTTGCTCTGCTGCTCTATATTTCTGTTTTTTCATTCAATCCACTTCTTCGGCGGCTGCTTGAGGAAGCGCTCGCTGAACAGGCTGTCTTCAATGCCAATGTTGTAATCCGCCTTTACATATGAAACCTCTGTCCTGTGGCCGCTCAGAAGGTTTTTCATCACTCTTTTCGTGATAGTCGGGAAGCCTTTTATATTCTTTATTTCATCGGCGGAGAATACCCTTGCGAGTTCTCCTTTTTTGTCGTAATATTCTTCTTTCAAGGGCAGAAAATTGCCTTTATCAACCCACGAGAGTTTATGAGCGTAATCAACATCACCCTTCCTAGTAGCGCTTTTTACAACATAACAATCTCTTGAGCCGAGTTTTTCTTCTTTCACCATTGTATGCGTATCGTCCTGAATGTCCCTTCCCGAAACGTCTTCGTACGTGAAATCGGAACCGACAAAGCTCGAGGTCTTATCCTGCGCCGCAATCCTCCTAACCATGTTGATCGCAGGAACAAAGAGCCACCTGTCGTCGTCCTTGGCAGGATATTTGTAAACCATGAAAGTCATATCCTTAACATCAGCGGGCTGAAAGAAATACATAAAGAACTTTTGCTCTCCGCCGGCCTCTCCAAAGTTCTTTCTGAGCATGCTGAGTTCCCTTATCCTCTCCTGTCCGCCTTTGCTTATCAGCTTCATCACAACCCGCGCCTTAAAATCCTTACCCTGATAGTGGAAAGCTGCCTGCGATTTTTTCATCACATCCTCCACGCTTATTGCAAAGGCTTCAAAAGGCAAAAGCATTACCAATAAAACAATTAAATGCCTCATCATAGACCTCCTGTTTTTCTTTGTCATGCTGAACTCGTTTTCCGCCTCGGCGGATTCGCTGAGGAGAACAGCATCTTATTCCAAATTTATTTAGACCCTGAATCAAGTTCAGGGTGACACCTTACTTCCTTTTCTCCTAACTACCTACTACTGACTACTTACTTATTTTTATCTATCCCCATTGCCCTGAGAATCGGCATCATAGGACACCAGTTTGTAAATGCAGACTGCAAAAGATTCAATCCCATAAAGGCGGTCAGTATCAGCCAATTGGGAGAATGAATCTGCGCCAAGCCAAGACTGGCAAGGACAACGAAACCTGCCATGCCTCTTAATATCCTTTCCATCATTTTACACCTCCTGCATTTTCTTCGTGAAGTCCCTTTAAGAATATCTCATCTGTGGATTTTGTTATATATTCTTTTGGGGTTACCCTTGTAATCTGCGAACCCTTTTTTATAGCCCATGCAAGAAGGGTTATGAGCATTGCGCTATAGAGAATTGCAAAACCATATTGTATATATGGATTGTCAGGCAGGAGTTCAAGCATATTCTTTTCCTTCATAAAACCCCTTGAGAAGAAGAACTCGTCTATCCTGTCCTGATACAATGAATACGGGAGATATCCGAGCATAAAGCCGGGCAGCGCCGTCAGCCCTGTAAGATATGCCATACCCAGCCTGGAATATGTCCTTATCTCACATCCTAACATGAGAACACTGCCGATTCCAAGCAGCGGTCCGCCAATCAGATGTCCCAGATGAAATCCCCACTTATATTTGCCTGCCTCAACAACTACAGGCACATCCCACCCTAAGACTATCCATGTAAAAAGTATTGTGAGGTTAAACATTATTATCGCAACAAGAAGCCCTGCAAAAGGCATCATCCCTGTAAACATAGTCTGCGTAATCTTTGCGACTTTCATTGCTTCAAAGTGTTTTGGTTTCATCAAAAGGGACTTTGGAGACATAACAGCGCACTCTGTCCCAAAGCCGGATTTGGCAATGCCAAAGCCTACAAGAAATCCGACAAGCCCTTTGAGAAAAATCTCAAGCCACGGCAGTCCGCCGATGCTGTTCGGCGAGTCCCCTTTAACCGCTGTCCAGAAAACTGAGGCAACCAACAAAAGAAAAAACGCGGTAAAAATAAGCCGCACAGGGTCTTTGTAAGGCTTATGTGCAGAGTCATAGCTCAATGTCTCCGTATTGTATTCAAGCTCAAGACATTGATGGACTGTTGCCTTTACCTCATGATGTTTCATGAATCCTCCGGCATTCATCTTTGCCATTAACATAAAGGCAAGATATGCAAAAGGAATGCTTACAATTGCTACAACGATAGAGGTAAGGCTCATGCCCGGTATTCCCCCGAGATAATGCCATGCCGTGCATCCTTGAGCGAGCCTTGTGCCGAAACCAAAGATTATGCCTCCGATAAAGGCAAGTATAGCAACACGCAAAGGATATTTCACCCATGTTTTGCGTTCGCGCTCTATAAGCGCTACAGAACAGCCGCCGACAATTATCCCCATCACTACCCAGTGGATATCAGCGCTGTAAGTCCTCGCAATAAAGTCTGTTTTTGTAATATTTTCCTCAAGGGTGGCAAACATCTTTGCCAGGCCCGTTGTTATCGGTATTGGCGTTTCGTACTTAAGAAAATACAGCACCTCTGCAAGCCCGACCAAAAAGCCTCCCCAGATAAATGGCCATGGTTTTGTAAGAATATTCCTCATATGCTATTTCTCCACCGGATAGTTCTTTGTTGCTGCCTTCTCAATTGCCTTTTTCATAGCCTCGCCAGCGCGATAATTTTTAATCCACGATGCATGCCCGAAAGCCATCGTATATGCATCATAGCCAAGCACCCTCAGCGATACAACTGGAAGATTCTGCACCTGTCCCGTAACGCATACGAGAATTATCTTTTTATCTTTTGGAAGTTTTCCCAAGTTTTCGGGCTTCAGAATCTCGTTATAGGATATGTGTATCGCCCCCGGAATATGACCTTCCTTATATTCAGACGGATTAGGCCTTACATCCACAACCAAGAAGTCTGTCTGCTTGGTCTTTATCCACATATAAACCTCGTCTGAAGTTACCTGCCAGTGTCCTTCCTCTAATCCCTTTATCAGCACCTCACTCATTCTTTTTGCAATGTCATCCTGCGCAAAAACAAGCAGCAACACTGCAATTGTAATGGCTAACACAATCAAAACTCTAAAAAAACCTTTCATCGTCCTTCCTCTTTTTTTTAACTCATAACTCATAACTTCAAAACTCACAACTTTGTTATAAGGGGCACGCCCCCGAGTGATTTAGTCTCAGCCTATCCCGCTTCTGAAATCCTTCACATCCTTAAGCACATTTTTAAGTTTTACGCCAAGCTGTTCTGCTATAGCCTGCCACCCCTTTCCTGATTTTCTCATTGTTACAATGTCCTTATAAGGTTTCTTTGAGAGATTGGATATAACAATTATCGTAACCGCATCTCCGGGCGAAAATTCCTTAAGCAGGGACCCGATTGTTTCGGGCTTTTGAGTTTCAAAAAAATACGCCTTGGTTTTCTTCTCAAACATTTTGAGGTTTCTTGACTGGCGTTCATTAATCTTTTTTATCACCTTATCCAGTTCTTCTGACTCTGAAAGCCTGCCTGAAAAAGCAGTCACAGGCAATAAAAATGTAAATACGAGAAACAGGGTTAACGCTCTTCTTGCAAACATTATTTCAGTCCTCCTTAAATAGCCAGCCCTTCATCAATACAATGAGGGCAGGCAGATAGATTATTGTCATTACTGCGCTTAGCAGCATCATGCTCACAATGAAGGCGCCCACTGTAATATAAGGCGTCAGCGGCGCAAAGAGCATTACAGAGAACGCTGATGCAAAAAGCACTGCATTGCGCATTATCCCCTTGCCGGGCCTTGCAGCAGTCCAGAGTAAAGCATCAGTTATGAGTGATGAGTTAGGCGTTGGGAGTTTTTGACTTTTCTCCGAACTCCGAACTCCAGACTCCGAACTTTCAGTTAATTTTTGTTTGAATCTGCTTATAAAATGAATTGCAAAGTCAACCGCCATGCCCAAAGATAACGTGGAAAGGACAGATATCGGCATGTCAAAGTCCTTGCCCATGAATCCGATGACGCCGTAGATGAGAATAATGGTGAACACAAGAGGGACATATCCCACAAAGGCCCATCTGAACGAATGGAAGTTAAAGCGAAGGATTACAAACACCACGATGAGTGCGATGGTGAAACCTATGACCATATCCCACAGGACTTCCTCGTTCCATACAAGGTTGAAGTATGCCGTGCCCGCCGGTTTCAGATTCATTGGCATGGGGTTTGCCTTTTTATATTCATTGACTGCGGCAATGACATCGCGCATTGCCTGAGCGTCCCATGTCTTGAGCTGCAGCCATATATTTGCCTTCGCCGCCTGATAGTCGTCGATTACATTGTCCAGATCGGCAGGCTTTGCGGACATGCTGAACAGAAACAGATACTGCCCGATTGCCGCCTTTGAATCCGGAATAGAATCATATTTAGGGTCATCGTCATGGAGGACAAGGTTTATCCTCTTGACATAATCTACAACGGATGTGGTTTTCCCTACAACGGAAAGTTTTTCGATATGCCTCTGGAGCCCATCTATGTATCGCATAGCTTCCGGTGTTTTTATGAAATTTTCTTCCTGAGAGGTCGCTACAATATAGCCGAGTGATGTGCCGCCGAGGGCTTTGTTCATAACGCTGTCGGCGACCCTGATGTCGCTCTTCTCCTTGAACCAATCCACCATATTGTTATTCACCACAGTCTTGCTTATGCCGAAGACAGCTATTACAAAAAGCGCAACACCGGCAAAGACAACAGTTTTGGGCTTATGAGCGCCGAGACTGGCAAGGTTTTTCAGGAATTGTGATGTCCTGCCGGAAGAAATGTCTTCGCCCTCGGAAGCTTTATCTAACTTTTCCTCTTTTACAAACATAAACATTGCAGGGATAAAGCTGAAGCTTAAAATCCTTAACATCACGGTGCCGAACGCAATAAGCCCGCCAAAGACCTTGACAGGAATAATGTTCATGAACAAAAGCACGGCAAAGCCTGCTGCGGTTGCCAGCGCTGTGTATCGTACAGGACGGCCTACAGCATTCATTGTCTCAATTATCGCAGCCTTTTTGTCTCTCTTTTCTTTATAGCGGAAATAAAACTCATTAAAGATGTGTATGCTGTCCGTAGCTATGGCCATCAAAAATACAGGCGCCATGGAGCTCATTATGTGAATAGGGAACCCGAGAGCTATCAGCAGGCCCATGCTCCAGACAATGCTCATCATTGCATCCATCATCAGCGCAACAGAGAGAAAGAGATCTCTGAACATAAGATACCTGACAAGAAGCATGATCATCCCTGCAATCGGGGCAAAGATCGCCATGAGTTTGAACATATCGGAGCCGAAGGTATCCCTTGCTACAGGGTCGCCTGCAATGTAGTATTTCTCATCGCCTTTTTCTTTCTTTACTGCCTCTCTGATTTTATCCGCCACCTCTTTGCCGTTTGCGCCCTTTTCAAGCGGGACATATATGGCAGTGGTCTTTTCATCTTTAGAGATAATGCGGTTGATAAACAAAGGATTTTCCAGCAGCATTTTTCTTAGTTGTCCAATCTCTTTATCGTTTTTAGGAACTTCGGTCATAAGAGGAGCTACCCTCAGTGTTCCCTTTTCTGCCGTAACATTTGTGATAGTCGGAAAGCTGTTTACATCTCTTGCTGCCACGCCCTTGATCTTCAGTATCTCATCTGTTATTCTCTGTACCTTTCCGAGGGTTTCTTTGTTCAGAACACTTTTTTCGTTCACTATCCCTAAAACTATCATGTCTTCATAGAGCGTAAATGTCTTGTCAACCTCATCATTCCATACCCTTACATCGGATGTGTCGGGGAGCATGTGTTTGGGATTGGTGTCTGTCTTCATCTTTGGAAACTGTGTCATGAAGGCAAGCGTAATAATTATTGAAAGGATCACAACCAGTTTGGGATGATTGACGGAAAACTCAACAAGTGAAAACTTTCGCATAATTCCTCCTCGTATGACTTTCAAATATTCTAAGATTTGCAATTGCTAAACAAAAAATTTATTTAGCGCCGGCAAACTAAAACGTCAAAATCCTATCGCTCTCTTTTACAATTGCATGCATATCCTTCATTGTAGATAACGGGCAGATGTCGCTTGCAACAGCATTCCTGACCTTAAGGCATGTCCCGCACGCAAATATCCTGCCTCCGGCATTAACAAAATCTTTCATCTGCTGTGTAACTGAAAATTTTTCGGTATCAATGGATTCTGCCTCAACCCCTTTCCCTGTCAAAAAAACCTTTACTTCATCGCCTTCCTTTATGGCAAAATTTCCATACCTGAATGCATTCCACGCAGTCTCCGGATCATTTGAGTAAATAATAATTCCTGTTTTCATCTCTTCCTCCATTACTAAATTTATGCTATGGTAAATTGCTAAGTCCGTGTTTTATCTTCCAGAGAAAATATTTCTCAAACAAAACCTTTGACCATTTATAGATGACTCCGCTCTTAAGTTCAGACTCCTGTCTTGGCGGAAGCAAAGGCTTTGCCCTCATCAATGCTGCGGTATCCCCCATGTCCATAAGGCACAGGACATCCATCTCATAAGATGCCGGCGCTGCGCTTCCTGCAATCTCCGCGGCTATGCTATAAGCAGTAGTCTTTGCCATCTTAACCGTCATAAAGCCTGTCTTTGGAACGCCTGTCGGGACAGGCGTCTGCTCGGGCGGCGCTATTGCAACTGCCACACCAGCAGCAAAAATGTTTTTGTGTTTTGTATGCCTGCATTTGCCGTCAACAGGGATAAAACCTCTGGGATTTCCGAGATGCGCTACCGCAGGCACCCCTTTCATTGCAGGTGCAAACATTGCAAGTTTATGCGGTATCTTTGAACCGTCCTTAAGTCTCACTTCAGCAGGGACAAATTCTTCAACAGCAGCATTTGTTATAACTTTTATATCCCGCTTTGCGAATTCATCTTCCATAATTCTCTTTGAGTTTCCAAGTCCTCCTATCCCGAAATGCCCGATGTAAGGCTCTGGGGTTACAAAGACAATAGGCGCCTTATGCCTTATTTTCATCCTGCGGAGTTCATAATCCATCTCAAATGCATATTCATAGGGAGGGCCAAAACAACTCACTCCCTGAACAGAGCCTGTAACAATCGGACCCGGCTCTTCAAGGAATCTGTTCCATGCCTTATTTGTTCTTTCTGCCTGCTCAAGTGTGAAAATGCATTCTGTGTGCCCTTTGTCGGGACCAAGGCCCGGAACTTCTTCAAAGGCAAGAGAGGGACCTGTTGCAATAACAAGATAATCATAAGGTATCTCTCCTAATGCGGTAACAACCTTTGCAGAATCAGCATCAACGCCTTTTGCCTCTGCATGAATAAACTTTATGCCTCTTCTTTCAAGGATTGGTCTTAGAGGCAGGGTTATATCTTCAGGCTTTCTCCAGCCCATCGCAAGCCACGGAAGCGACGGGATAAATACAAACTTGCCCATATCGCTCAAAAGGGTTATATCACCCGCCTTGCCAAGCAACCGTTTCAGTTCAAAGGCTGCTGTTAGCCCGCCAAATGAGCCGCCTAAGATTACAATTTTTGCCATGTTACCTCCCACTCATCGTAATGCGTGACGCATTATGCGTGACGTGTTTCAAATACCTGATACTCATCACGTGTTACGGATTACGCATCACGCTTTAAAACATTCCCGCTACCTTATCGTTTTCTGTCATAAGGTCAACAAAGCTGTCATAATCTGCTCTCTTTACACCTTTGCCGAGTTCATCGTCTCTTATTCCCCTTAGCCTCCGGTCATCTTCAAGAACGTATGCTGTCCCGCAAAAATCTTCAAGCCTTTCCTTCTGTACAAAATAAACGCCGTTCTGCATTAAGAAAAGGTCAGCAGCCATATCCCGCGCAAGCTTCACTCCTCTTTTCCCGTCCACTGTGTCAGGACCGCTTTTTACTATTACAAGCATGTTAACCTCCAAAGTTCCGTGATGCGTAACACGTAATGCGTAATAGGATACAGAATCTTCTTTTTAAACTCGTTACTCATCACGCATAACGCTTAACGTTTATTAAAATATCATCGTTGTTTTTGCTTCTTTAACTATCCCTGCTATTTCTGCTCCGCTCGTGATATTAACGCCTTCAACCATATCTCCCGCCTCGATATGTTGTTCCCTGACTGATTGTTTATCCGCATAGACTTCAACTCCCATATCAATACAGTCCTTTAATGCGCCTTCAAGGTTTGTAAAACCCGT
This sequence comes from Thermodesulfovibrionales bacterium, assembly GCA_030018605.1. Lineage (GTDB taxonomy): Bacteria > Nitrospirota > Thermodesulfovibrionia > Thermodesulfovibrionales > UBA1546 > UBA1546. The sequence continues at coordinate 7,621 of JASEHP010000016.1, read as the reverse complement.
TCCCGTATCGTCCTGCCCGATTTTTGCAAGAAGAACACCGCCGTCAACCAAAATAAGACTCACGGCGAGTTCATCTGCAGCGCCTCCCATTGCATGCCTGACAGCCTCTGCCGCATTTATGTCGCCGTAAGGCGCTTTCCTGAGTATCATTGCAATCTTTTCCATAAAAACCCCCTTAATTAGTGTCAGAGCTTCACAGTATCAGAGCTTTGACCCTTTGATACTTTGATGCTTTTAAAAAATCATGCTCCAATATTAATCCACAAATCGCTCTCTCCCATTGTCTTAAAAAGCCCTTTAAGAGACCCGACTTCCGTTCCCTCAAGATAATCATCTTTCGCAGCACGGCGAAAATTCACGCACCCGCCTCAGAGATAAACCTTCAAGCCTTTCTGGATGAGCTCCGCAAATTTTTCCTCGGCATTCAATATCCCCTTTGCCTTTTGCTTTTGCAGAAAACAATAGACCCCGTCTCCGGATGCAATAAGATTAACTGTATGCCCTTTGCTCATGGCAGATTCCGCAATCCTAACTGCAGTTACAGTGTTTTCATACGAATACGGAGATGTTGATAAAAGCAGCGTAAATGTCTTTCCCATACCCCCCTCCTTATATTCAAATATAATTATATTTGAATATATTGTCAAGAAAAAAATGTTCGGCCTGTCCGGCTCAGAAAATATCCAGCCAGACTTTTATTGCAGTGCCGGATATTATCAGCGCAAGCAGCCACCTTAAAAACTTGGTCTTCATTTTTTTGCCTGCAATTCCGCCTAATCTTGCCATAGGAATTGCACCTGCAAGAAGGGCTATAGACATATAGAACGGCACCTGACCCGTTGCAGCCTTGCCTATTAATCCTGCGGTTGCCGAAAAAAGCCCGATGGCAAGCGTGCTCCCAAGGGCGACTCTTAAGGGAATTTTTAACACATATAAGAGCATAGGTATTGTTATAAATGCCCCTCCCTGTCCTACCATACCTATTAAGAAACCGATAAAGATTCCTATGAGGATAGCTGCCGGCTTATTAAAAACAACCTTCTCTTCCGTAAGCTCATCACGGTCGTAATTCCTTGGCATAAGCATCATTGCGGCGGCAATAAGCGCAAGCGTAGCAAAAATAAAAAGTATGAGTTTGTCAGGGACAAGTTTTGATATAAGCGCTCCGGTAAGCGAGGATGCAAACAGCGAAGCTCCAAATGTTAACACAAGCGGTTTATTGACAAGCCTGTTTTCATGGTAATAAAACATTGCTGAAAGAGATGCAAAAAAACCCTGCATCATCGTGAGGCCTGTAATGCTTTTGACGTCTATCCCTTGAAAGCCCAGCAGAGGAGGCACATAAAATAAGAGCGGGAACATGATAATCCCACCCCCTAATCCAAGGAGGCCTGACAGAAATCCGACTCAGGCGCCAACAAGAAAAAGGAAAATAACGAATGTGAACGGCATTTATTTCTCTACGTTTATTCTTCTGCCGGCATTAAAAGGTTTATCGGTAATATCTCCGATATAAGCTGCAATTATATTTTCCTTTTCTAACGCATTAACAAGTTTATCTTTTTTCTCTGAAGGCACAAATATAAGAAGCCCTCCTGATGTCTGGGCATCATTCATTAAAATCTTTTCCACTTCCGTAACTCCCCTGCCCCAGGTTACATATGACTCGTAATTTCTGACATTAGTCTTTGTCCCTCCGGGCACAACACCGGCATCAGCAAGTTTTATTGCATCTTCAAAATACGGAACACGGCCTGAATAAATATGCGCGCTGCATTTGCTTGCGGAGAGGACTTCATGGAGATGTCCTATAAGGCCGAAACCGGTTATATCTGTTGCAGTGCTTACACCGGTTTCAAGCATGATCTCGCTTGTCCTTTTATTCAATGCCGCCATTGAGGATGTGAATTCTTCAATAACAGAATCACTGCATTTGCCTGCTTTCACGCCTGTGGCGATAATCCCGGTGCCTATTTTTTTCGTCAGTATCAGCGCATCTCCAATGAGGGCTTTTGAATTATCAAGAATTTTAGCAGGATGTATCACGCCCATAACAGCAAAACCGTACTTCGGCTCTTTATCCCTGATAGTATGGCCTCCTATAATGGATACTCCGGCCTCCTTCATCTTATCTACACCGCCCTGCATGATTTTCTTAAGCGAAGGGAAAAAGTCAGGATTATTAGGAAACATTGCTATGTTCAATGACACCAATGGCTTCCCGCCCATTGCATATACATCTGAGAGCGAATTCGCAGCAGCAATAGCGCCAAACCAGTATGGATCATCAACTATAGGCGTAAAGAAATCGGCTGTAAGAACAACTGCAATGTCATCTGTAATACGGTATACGCCTGCGTCATCGGAATTGGCATGACCGACAAGAACATCCGGATCCGTTATATCAGGCAGCTGCCCCAGCACCTGGGACAGGTCCGAAGGACTGAATTTTGCCGCTCAGCCCGCGCAACTTGAAAGATTTGTCAGTTTGATGTCCATTCTGGCCTCTCCGTAAAATTAATGTTTTCTTGCGCACGGATATTTTCCTTTTTTAGTGACAGGGCAGCAGGCAGGCGCAGGAAGTTCCTTCACGTAATCCTTTTTCAGAATCTTTATGATGTCAGGGACTATCGGATCCCTGAGAAAATAACATTTGAGCCTGCCGTCCATGTAATAGTCTATCACCCCGTATCTCCTGAGGAGCGAAAGGTGCTGTGAAACATTAGGCTGGCTTATGCCGAGGAAGCCTTCAATATCGCTGACACATTTTACGCCATTCAGCAGCTCTTCAAGTATTTTGACCCTTGCCGGATGAGCCACTGCCCTGAGGAGTTCAACTCTTCTGTCCAATGAACGCATGTTACCTCACTTTTCGCTAAGATGCTTCTCTATATGTTAAGACATTGGAATATATTGTCAAGCATATATTGCATTTACAGCCTTTAGACTTTTGCCGTATTAATCTTTTATAATTGATAACCATGTTTGAAGATAAAATCCTTGTATTGGATTTCGGCTCACAGTACACCCAGCTTATTGCAAGGCGCGTGAGAGAAAACAGTGTTTATTCTGAGATATTACCATATAATGCGCCTTTTGAAAAAATAGCAGCTTTTAAGCCGAAGGGGATTATCCTTTCAGGGGGGCCATCAAGCGTCTACAGTAAGGGTTCGCCACTCCCCGATATAAAGATATTTACCATGGGCATTCCGATTCTCGGTATATGTTACGGCATGCAGCTTATGGCACATCTGCTTGGAGGCAGGGTTGCAAAAGCTGTAAAAAGGGAATATGGCAGGGCCGAACTTATAATTGACGATGATTCGGATTTGTTTCAGGGCGTCTCCGAACTCCGAACTCTCGCCTCGGCGAGTCGCCGAAGGAGACCGAACTCCGAACTCCGAACTACCGTTGTCTGGATGAGCCACGGAGACCGGATAGAGAAATATCCCGAAGGATTCACGTCAATAGCCCACACGGATAATTCACCTGTGGCAGCGATGGCAAATAAAAAGAAAAACTTCTATGCCCTTCAGTTCCACCCGGAGGTTGTCCATACGGAAAAGGGCAGGGAGATATTAAAGAACTTCATCTTCAATATATGCGGATGCAGCCCGACATGGACAATGCGGTCGTTCATAGAAACGGAGAAGGAAAGGATAAGAAAGTTAGTTGGCAATAAAAAAGTAGTGTGCGGAATAAGCGGAGGCGTTGATTCTTCCGTCACGGCAGTATTGGTTCATGAGGCAATAGGCGATGCCCTTACCTGCATATTCGTTGACAACGGCGTTTTAAGGCAGGATGAGGCAAAAAAAGTAGAGCAGATGCTCAAGAAAAGTTTTCACATGAAGATAAAATACGTTGACGCCTCTGAGAGATTCCTTAAAAAACTTAAGGGCGTAAAAGACCCCGAAAGAAAAAGGAAGATTATAGGCAATGAATTCATAAAGGTATTTGAAGACGAGGCAATGAAGATAAAAAATGTCTCATTCCTTGCTCAGGGGACATTATATCCCGATGTGATTGAGAGCACATCATTCAAAGGTCCCTCGGCAACAATAAAAAGCCATCATAACGTCGGCGGGCTGCTCAAGAAGATGAAATTAAAACTGATTGAGCCTTTGAGGGAATTATTTAAGGACGAAGTCAGAGTGCTCGGACGCGAATTGGGGATGCCTGATGAAACAATAAACAGACACCCGTTCCCAGGCCCCGGGCTTGCGATAAGATGCATCAGCGATGTTACAAAAGAGCGGCTTACTATTTTAAGAAAAGCGGATGTGATCGTTCTGGATGAGATTAAAAAGGCAGGTCTATATAACAAAATCTGGCAGGCATTTGCAGTGCTGCTTCCTGTAAAGAGCGTCGGAGTAATGGGAGATGAAAGAACGTATGACAATGTCATTGCTGTACGGGGGGTTACGAGCGTTGACGGAATGACCGCTGACTGGGCGCAGATTCCCTGCGAAGTTCTGGGAAGGATATCAAACAGGATAATCAATGAAGTCAAAGGCGTTAACCGCGTTGTTTATGACATAAGCTCAAAGCCTCCAAGCACGATTGAATGGGAATGACCTATGGACATAAAAACTTACCTCAAAGAAAAAAAGGAACTTGTAGACTCCTTCCTTAAAGAATACTTTTCCCCTAATTTTATTCCGTCTGTTTTAAAAGACGCCATCACTTATTCTCTTTCCGCAGGCGGGAAAAGGATAAGGCCGATACTATGCCTTGCAGCGCATGAGGCATGCGATGGAGATTCTGAGGACATACTTGCCTTTGCATCTTCAATAGAACTCATCCACACATATTCATTGATACACGATGACCTTCCTGCCATGGACAATGATGACTTGAGGCGCGGCAAGCCGACAAACCACAAGGTCTTTGGAGAAGGCATGGCGATACTTGCAGGAGACGGCCTGCTTACAGAGGCGTTTTACATGATGGCAAATTCGCTCTCAAACAAGAATATCAAAAACACGGCATTGACAAGGGCAATAAAAGAGATTGCCTTCACAGCGGGCATTCATGGGATGGTCGGAGGACAGGCACAGGATCTTCTCTCGGAAAATGCAGAGCCCGACAAAGAGACTCTCTCTTTTATTCACAGGCATAAAACAGGAGCGCTTATATCAGGCTCTTTAAGGGCAGGCGCAATCCTTGCAAATTGCAGCAAGCCTTCCCTCAATGCAATCACGAGATACGGAGAAAACATCGGGCTTGCCTTTCAGATTATAGATGATATACTTGATGTAGAGGGCAGCACGGATGAACTCGGCAAGACCACAGGCTCTGATGTAAGGAAAAAGAAGATGACTTATCCCTCAATATACGGCCTTGAATCTTCCAAGAAAAAGGCGGGGGATCTGATAGCAGAGGCAGTCTTTTCCATCAAAGATTTCTCAAACAAGGCTGACCCTTTAAGGGAGATTGCCAAATATATGCTTGAGAGAAGAAGTTGAAGCTAATTAAGAAAATAAACTCCCCTGATGACCTGAAATCCCTGTCGGTTGAGGAGATGAACCGCCTCTCCGCAGAACTGAGGGAAATAATCGTAGAGCGAGTATCAATCAACGGCGGACATCTCGCATCAAACCTCGGCACTATAGAGCTTACTCTGGCGCTTCATTATGTGTTCAATTCCCCTGTTGATAAGATTATATGGGACGTAGGGCACCAGTCATACACGCATAAACTTATCACAGGGAGATATGAAAAATTTGAAACCATCAGAAAGCATAAAGGCATCTCAGGATTTCCTAAAATAGAGGAGAGTATACACGATGCATTCGGAACAGGACACAGCTCAACATCAATATCAGCGGCATTGGGAATCATAGAGGCGCGTGATAAAAAAAACGAGACGTTTAAAGTGCTTGCTGTTATAGGCGACGGCGCAATGACTTCCGGCCTTGCGTTTGAAGGGCTGAACCACTCCGGACATCTGAAAAAAGACCTTATCATAGTGCTGAATGACAATGAGATGTCAATCTCAAAAAACGTAGGCGCATTGTCGGCGTATCTAAACAGGATACTTACAGGGGACATATACCAGCGGTTTAAAAAGCAGACAAAATCTTTTCTTGAGGGCATTCCGAAGTTTGGAGATCAGGTTTCAAAGATTGCCCAAAAGGCGGAAGAAACTTTGAAGGGGCTCTTTCTGCCCGGAATATTGTTTGAAGAACTCGGGATTAATTATGTTGGTCCCATAGACGGACATGACATCAAACTGCTGATAGAGACCTTCAGGAATATCAAAAACTCAACAGAGCCCACTTTAGTCCATGTCATCACCCAAAAAGGCAAGGGATATGAGTTCTCTGAAAAAGACCCCTGCATATTTCACGGAGTAGGGCCGTTTGAAATAGAAACAGGGTCTTCCATAACTGACGCCAATGCCCTTTCATACAGTGAAATATTCGGCAGGGCGCTTACAGAGCTTGCCGCAGAGGACAAGAGAGTCATTGCCATCTCAGCGGCAATGAGAGAAGGCACAGGGCTTGAATGTTTTGAAAAAAAATATCCCGACAGATTTTATGATGTCGGCATTGCAGAGCCTCATGCTGTGACATTTGCAGCAGGGCTTGCAATACAGGGATTGAGGCCTGTAGTTGCAATATATTCCACTTTTCTTCAGAGAGGATACGATGAGATTATCCATGATGTCTGCCTCCAGAATCTGCCTGTTATATTTGCGATTGACAGGGCAGGCATAGTGGGCGAGGACGGGCCGACGCATCAGGGAGTTTTTGACATTTCTTATTTAAGGCACATCCCTCATCTTACTGTCATGGCGCCAAAGGATGATCTGGAACTCAAAGCCATGCTTGAACTCGCTTTAAAACACAACGGGCCCTCGGCAATAAGATACCCGCGCGGAAAAGCGAGTTACGGGTTACGAGTTACGAGTTACGAGTTAAAAGATAAGAAAAACTCCGAACTCCGAACTCCGGACTCCGGACTGTTAGAGATGGGGAAAGCTGAAATTTTAAAAGAAGGCTCTGATACAGCATTGATAGCCATAGGCAATGCTGTCCACCCTGCGCTTGCCGCAGCAGAGAAGCTTGAAAAAGATGGGATAAGGGCATCGGTCATAAATGCAAGATTCATAAAACCGCTTGATAAAGAACTCGTCCTGACAATGGCGTCAAAGACAAAAAGGATAATTACAGTAGAGGAGAACATTATTGCCGGAGGTTTCGGAAGCGCAGTCCTTGAATACCTAAACAGCATGGATATTCCTGACATAAAAATTAAAATTCTCGGCATACCTGATGAATTTGTAGAACAGGGCTCGCAGGCTATATTAAGGAAGAAGTACGGAATTGACGAAGAGGGGATTTATCAGTCCTGCAAGGCATTTTTCTCAACGTCTGCAACAGTTCATTGAGCATCAGTTGAGTCTGAACGAAATGTTAGGCCACGATATATCTATAAACTGCCTTTAACGGTCGCTGTCCCCATTTATCATTTATCACATACCTCTAACTACCTCTGTTTTCATCAAGATTTTTTAAATGAGGCAACGATTCGGTTTCGTCAAGATTTTAGATGAGGCAATTCTGAAAAAGTTACGATACATATGCGACGTTAAGGAGTAATGGATCATTATGCCAGA
>JASEHP010000169.1 GCA_030018605.1 Thermodesulfovibrionales bacterium | reverse complement strand
TTAATATATATTAACCTAACTCTTCGGTGTGTCCGCTATATTGGGGGAAGTGCATAAACAAGCAAATAATCATCCCCCATGGAATACTGCCACGTTTCAGCCATAACTTAATGCATTGGTTTAATGTTCCTGAATCGCAAAAATTGTTAAAGAAAGGCTTTAAGTCGCAATCAGGACTTAACCCATTTTTTCTTCAGTTCTTTGAGTTTATTTAATGCATCGTCAGGTGATAACTCTTCTATATTTGCGCTCATCAACTCGGAGAGCAGGGAATCCTCTCTTGCTCCAAAGAGGTCAAGCTGGACAGTTCTCTTTTTCTGTTTGTGGGATGCAAATTTTGGCTCTCCTGCCTCATCCAATTCCTCTTTCTCAAGGTTTGTGAGGACTTCTTTTGCCCTTCCTATCACCTCTTGCGGAAGCCCTGCAAGCTGTGCGACCTGAATCCCGTAGCTCTTGTCAGCAGGGCCTTCTTCAACCTTTCTGAGGAATATTATCTCGTCTCCCCATTCCTTAACAGACACGTTGTAGTTTTTTACGCCTTCAAGTGTGATTGCAAGCTCTGTAAGCTCATTGTAGTGAGTCGCAAAGAGAGTCCGTGCCTTTATTAATTTCGCTATGTATTCTGCAACTGCCCATGCAATGCTGATGCCGTCAAATGTGCTTGTGCCCCTTCCAACCTCGTCTATGATTATCAGGCTTTTTGAAGATGCGTTATTAAGTATGTTTGCTGTCTCTATCATCTCAACCATGAATGTGCTCTGCCCTTTTGTTATGTAGTCTGATGCGCCGATTCTCGTAAAAATCCTGTCAGCTATTCCTATCCTTGCCTCTGAAGCAGGGACAAAGCCGCCCATCTGCGCCATAAGGACTGTCAGGGCTATCTGCCTCATGTATGTGGACTTTCCTGCCATATTAGGCCCTGTGATTATCATAAGCCTGTTGTTTTCATTATCAAGGTAGATGCTGTTCGGGATAAACCGCTCTTCTCCGGGAATCCTTTCAAGCACAGGATGTCTTCCGTCGGTTATCTCAATTACCCCGCTTTCGTCTATGCGGGGTTTTGCGTAATTATGCCTTTTTGCGATAACTGCCATGGATGTCAGAAAATCAGCAACTGCAATGGCATGGGCTGTTTTTGCAAGGTTCAGCGATTCTTTTTGTGCCTCATTCAGTATTTCATTAAAGACCTGATACTCAAGGTTTTTCAGCCTCTCCTCTGCTCCTATCACCTTTGATTCATATTCTTTAAGCTCGGGTGTTATAAATCTTTCTCCGCCCACAAGGGTTTGTTTCCTTATGTAATGCTCAGGAACCTGATCAATGTTTGCATTTGTAACCTCAATGTAATATCCGAAGATTTTGTTATACCCGACCTTGAGTGATGAAATCCCTGTCTTCTTTTTTTCGCTCATTTCAAGCTCTGCAATGAAGTCTTTTCCGCTTGTTGCTATTTTCCTCAGGCTGTCAATCTCTTTGTTATAGCCATTCCTGATAATACCTCCGTCTCTGAGGCTGAGCGGAGGCGTTTCATTAATGGACGATTCTATTAATGACTTTAACGAAGCGAATTCGTATATTTCTTCTGCAATTGACTTCAGATACGCGCTTTTTGACGAAATAAGCGCCTTTTTTATCGAAGGCAGATGCGTTATGGAATTTTTTATTGCCGAAAGGTCTCTCGGATTTGCGCTCTTTGTTGCAATCCTGTTTGAAAGCCTCTCGATATCCTGCAGTTTCCTGAGATTGCTGCGGAGTGTTTCGATGAGTTCGTAATCTTCAACGAGGCGTTCTACGGCATTCTGCCTTTTGAGTATCTCTTTTATGTCTATGAACGGCCTCAAGATTAATCCCCTTAGGTATCTTCCACCCATCGGCGTCAGCGTTTCATCAATTGCCCACAGGAGAGTGTTCTCCTCCGTCCTGGTTTTGAGATTGTGGATTAATTCGAGATTTCTCTGCGTTGCAGCGTCAAGGAACATGAAAGATGACTGGTTTATTGCGGCGATCTTTCTGAAATTAAGGTTTCCTTTCTGGGTTTTTTCAAGGTAGGTTATAAGCGCGCCGGCAGCGGATATTGCAGCGGACATGCCCTCGCATCCGTAACCTTCAAGAGATGAGACTTTAAAGTGCGCGAGAAGGGTCTTGTATGCCTCCGCATAGTCAAATGCCCAATGTTCGTATGCAGTGCCGTAAAAGTCTTTGAGGGCTTCAGCGTAATGGATATTTTCCCCGAGGGTTTCGGGATACAGAATCTCATTAGGTTCAAACCTGCTGAATTCGTCTTCAACAGGCTCTAATGTCTCATAGATAATGAACTCTCCTGTAGACACATCAGCTGCCGCGATGCCGTGTTTTTTGCCGTCAGGGAAGAAGCTGATGATGTAGTTATTTTCCTTCGGGTGCTCTGGCGTATGCGTGCCGGGTGTTATTACCCGGACAACATCCCTCTGCACAATGCCCTTTGCCTCTTTGGCATCTTCCATCTGTTCGCATATGGCAACTTTGTGTCCGGCATTGATAAGTTTTGTTATGTATGTTTCCGAGGCAAAATGGGGAATGCCGCACATCGGCATGGGCTCTTCCTTTGATTTATCCCTTGATGTCAGGGCTATTTGAAGTATCTTAGAAGCGATTTTTGCGTCCTCTCCGAACATCTCGTAAAAATCGCCAAGCCTGAACATAAGAATGCAGTCCTTATGCTTCTCCTTGATGCTCGTATATTGTTTCATTAACGGGGTTAGTTCAGACACAGTTTGATTCCTTTTATATGTTATTCCAGTTATTCCACACTTGCCCCGCTTAGAAAATCTTTTCTAACGGGGCTTGATGCGAAATCCAGTTTTTTAATTTAAACAACTTTCAATTATACTATAAACATGGTGCATACACCCAAACCCTTCCGCCGTCCCTTATCTCGTCAATCCTTTTAACAAGTCTCTTTTTGTAAAGGTTCAATAGTCTTGTGCCGCTCGTGTTTGCAGGAAGTTTTAATGCAGCCGAAAGGTCATTAGCCGTTATCTTTCCTTTTTTAGATACAAAGTTAAGCGTTTCCTGCAAATAGTTGTTGAGATTGCCTATAAGGGTTGGTTTGCCATGTTTCATCTCTGCCATCACGGCAAGGTCTTTCCTTTCAAGAGCAACCTCTATGTTTTCTTTTTGATTTTCATTAAGACCGGATAATACAATATACTTGTCTCCGTATTCACCGCTGATAAGTCTTGAGATGAGCTTTGCCCACTGCACTTCCCCCAATATAGCGGACACACCGAAGAGTTAGGTTAATATATATTAA
>JASEHP010000168.1 GCA_030018605.1 Thermodesulfovibrionales bacterium | reverse complement strand
GCGGTTTTCAGGTCTTCAGCCTCTCGGCGCTGAGGAACATAGAAGAGAATGGGGTTCACTTCAGGTCTCACCTTGACGGCTCAATGCACTTTATCGGGCCAGATGAGGCAATGGAGATTCAGGCTGACCTCGGAGCAGATATTTGCATGGCATTTGATGAATGCACGCCTTATCCTGCATCTTATGAATATGCAGTTAAGTCTCTTGAACTGACAACTAAATGGGCGAGGAGATGTAAAGAGTTTATGAGTTCGGAGTTAAGAGTTAAGAGTTCAGGAAGTTTAACAACTCAAAATTCAAAACTCAAAACTCAATCGTTGTTCGGGATAATTCAAGGTGGAATATATAAAGACCTGCGTAAAAGAAGCCTTGAAGAACTTGGTGAGATAGGCTTTGACGGATATGCAGCCGGAGGGTTAAGCGTTGGAGAGCCGAAAGAAGAGATGCATGAGATAATAAATTTTATTGCGCCATTAATGCCGGATGACAAACCGCGCTATTTAATGGGAATCGGAGACCTGAATGATATGCTCGCCGCAGTTGAGGCAGGCTTTGACATGTTTGACTGCGTAATGCCTACAAGGAATGCAAGGAACGGCACACTTTTTATAAGCGGTGGAAGAATCAGTATCAAACGGACGGAACACAAGGCTGACAACGAGCCATTGGACAAAGAATGCGGCTGTTACACATGCAGAAATTTCTCAAAGGCATATCTGAGGCATCTTTTCCTTGCGAAAGAAATACTTTCAATGAGATTGAACACAATACATAATCTTTATTTTTACATGGACTTTTTCAGGAAAATGCGGGAAGCTATTAATAAAAGACAGTTTAAGGAGTTCAAAAACAGATGGGAAGCATTGCTATAACAAATAATGCGCCTCAAATCAGAAAAGTTCTAATCTGTACCCTTATTCTGAATTCCCTTGTCGCAATAGCAAAGATAATCTACGGATACATCACAAATTCAATAGCAATCACATCCGACGGATTTCATTCTCTCTTTGACGGAGTTTCAAACATACTCGGCTTAATAGGCATCTGGATAGCATCTCATCCACCTGACGAAGAACATCCTTATGGTCATAAAAAATATGAGACTCTCTTTACAATTGTCATCGCAGTAATGATCTTTGCCACATGCTTTCAGATACTGAAGCAGGTTTATCACTCAATAGTTGAATACCACGAGACAAAAGTTACTGTGGCAAGCTTTGCCGTGATGTTCATAACAATGGCCGTAAACATCTTCGTGACAATATATGAGAGAAGAAAGGGCATTGAGCTTAAGAGCGAATTTCTTGTTGCTGATTCCATGCACACGAAGAGTGACATATTGGCATCTATCGGTGTAATTGTAAGCCTTATAATCACAAAGTCAGGGTATCGTATTGCAGATACAATCGCAGGTCTTGTCATAGCATTTCTTATAGCAAGAATCGGATATGAAATCATTAAAAGGGCCTCTGACGTGCTTGTTGATACAATCTGTATCGACACATCAGCGGTTGAGTCTGTTATAAACAGCGTTGAAGGCGTAAAAGGATGCCATGACATAAGGACAAGGGGCACAGAGCACGCAATAAATCTTGATTTGCATATACTTGTCGACCCGAAAATATCTGCTGAGGAGGCGCATAAGATTGCCGACTCTGTTGAGGAAAAGATTAAGGGCAGTTTTCCGGCAGTTACCGACATTGTCGTCCACATAGAACCGGAAGGAAATGACTGCTGCAAATGATACCGGCAAAGTAATTGGAAATGATTTAAAATAATGCTCATAGGACAAATAAAAATCTGAATAAGGGAGTTTAGATCTGCAGATGACAACTATTATTATCGCAGGGATTGCAGGACTGATGCTTGGCGGAATCATTGCGTGGCTTATTGCGTCTCCCCGCCTCCAAGGAAGGGCCAAAAGCGCAGAGGCTGTGAATAGTGAACTCAGGCAGCAAATTCTCCAGAAGGACGCTGAATTATCTAAAATTAGAACAGACATTACAGAAGAGAAACAGGCGCGGGCTTCCATGGATGCGAAATATCAGGAGGCAGAGAAAAACCTTAAGACTATGGAGGAATGGGTTTTAGGCAAATTGGACTCTATTTCTTTAAATGCGCTGACAAAAAATTCTGAGGAATTTCTGAAACTCGCTGAAGCAAAACTTAATTCGCAGACCATTGAGGGCAAGAAGGAGCTTGAAGGCAAAAAGGATCTTATTGATAAGAGTGTTGAGACCATAGCCAAAACCATCTCAGACATGCAGAAAAAATTAGAAGACGTAGAAAAGGGAAGCGTTAAGATATCTACCCTCGTTGAACATCATGCGGATATAACATCAAAACTCAAGGATACCACCGAACATTTAAAACATGCGCTTGCAAGTTCCAAAAAGAGGGGCGAGTGGGGGGAGCGCATGGCAGAGGATATTCTCCGTTTGGTAGGGCTTGTAGAAGGCATAAACTATATCAAGCAGAAGACGCTGGAAGGTTCTTCCGGAAGGCCTGATTATACATTTTTTCTCCCTAACAGGATGAAAATAAATATGGACGTAAAATTTCCGCTTGATAATTATCAAAACTATCTTGATGCGCAGACCGACCACGACAAAAAAAAATTTAGAGAGGAATTGCTTAGAAATACAAAGATAATGATCAAACAGGTGACAAACCGCGCTTACATAGACACCGCTGACAATACAGTTGATTATGTTATTGTGTTTATCCCGAATGAACAGGTTTACAGTTTTATTAATGAAACTGATCCGTCAATAATGGATGAGGCGCTGAAACAGAAAGTTATTTTATGCTCGCCTTTTACGCTCTATGCTGTTCTCGCAGTTATAAGACAGGCAGTAGCCAACTTTAACCTGGAGCGGACGGCATCCGAAATACTTAAGCTGCTCGGAGAGTTTTCAAAGCAGTGGGGATTATATAAAGAAAAATTTGAGGTGATGGGCAAGAGGCTTGATGATGCTAAAAAAGAGTACGATATTATCGCAACAACAAGAAGCAATATGCTTGAAAAGCCGCTGAAGAAGATTGATGATCTGAAACGGCAGAAGGCTATTGATTTTGATGTGGATATAGATGCAGATTTTGACAAGCCGGCATTGCCTGAATAGCAAGAGTTATTTTGTTATTTCTTGATAATGCTCAGCAACTGGAGTAATAATGTCAGTTCTTGAAGAAGTGGGTGAATTAAGAAAACTCTGGGCGGGGTTCTGGGCTTCGAGGGTGCTGTGATCTTCCCCTGTTTTCACGGACACTCCAGTTAAGTTAGGCTGCCATAGCCT
>JASEHP010000167.1 GCA_030018605.1 Thermodesulfovibrionales bacterium | reverse complement strand
GCCTCCTACAGGTATTTTATCCAAAGTGGTGCAATTACTTATGGAACTGGTGAATACATTTAAATAGTATTATATTTATATTGGAAGGCTGTGGCTGGATTGAGGCAAGATTCACGGGCCTGCTTATAGTAGCAAAGGGTCAAAGGGTCATAGTGTCAAAGCTCTGATACTTTGATACTCTGATACTCTGATGCTCTGACACTTTTTCTACGGTTTGTTATTGTAGAATATAGCAATGAGCACAGGCGAAGAAAAGGCATGGGAAGACTTATATAACCTCAATCCCTCTGATGTATGCAGGAAAGCAGTAGCCGCCTATGACAATGGCAGCTATATTTTAAGGTCGCTGGGAATGGATTTTTCAATCCACCCGGCAAAGAAAGAGATTAAAAACATTCAGCCTAAAGGAGAAATAATTCTAAAGAGATACAACTATTTCTTCACTCTATCCGCCTTATGCTATCTCATCAATGCAAAAGATATTTCATTGTCAGGGAAACTCGTTAAGCCCGCAAATCTTAAGGGAGGAGATATCTTTTTCAGGGGCAGCCATGTTCTTCCGCTGAATAGGATTGCTGAAAAATACGGCAATGACAGGGCAGGTTTTATTGAAAAAGGTAAAAACTTTAACTGGAAGATCATGAATTACGGCGATGCGTCTGTTGAACTTCTGCCTTTCCCCCGCATACCGGTAACTTTAATCCTGTGGCTTTCCGATGAGGAATTCCCTGCAAGGGCAGACCTGCTCTTTGATTCAACCTGCGAACAGCAACTGCCGATTGATATTATATGGTCAATCGCAATGATGAGTGTATTAGTAATGTTATGATTACGATAAATAAGATTGCCACGTCGTCCCGAATCCCGAAAGCCTTCGGGACGGGACTCCTCGCAATGACAGGGAAACAACTTAATACTTTAATTTTGTCATTGCGAGCAAAGCGAAGCAATCTTATCTTTTGACAATAGTGATATGAACCGTAGACTTATAGAAAAAACGAACGCGCTTCTCTCCAAAGAAAAAGGCACGATATTTAAAGATCCCGGCAGCAGGATTAATGTCTGCCTTGTTTATCCGAATACCTATCATGTAGGCATGTCAAATCTCGGATTTCAGGGAATTTACACACTTCTCAATGACAGAAGCGATACATTATGCGAAAGGGCATTTCTTCCTGATGAAGAAGACATTGATGAGTATATAAGGAGTGACACAAAAATCTTTTCTCTTGAATCAAAAAGGCCTCTGAATAATTTTGATATTCTGGCTTTTTCGGTTTCATTTGAAAACGATTATCCCAATATCTTAAAAATACTTGAACTTGCCAATATGCCTCTTAGGTCGTCCGACAGAAATCAGAAACATCCCCTTCTTATAATCGGAGGGGTCTGTGCCTTTTTCAATCCTGAACCTTTAGCTGATTTCTTTGATGTCTGTTTTGTCGGTGAGGCAGAAGAGATGCTGAATGAATTCATAGACGCGTACAGAACATCCGAGACAAGACAAGAGCTTTACGGAAAAGCAGCAGTGATAGAGGGCATTTATATACCGGCATTTTATGAGGTCAGTTATAACAACGGCATTTCAGGAAGGAAGGTATTGCACGGAGTGCATGAAATAATAAAGAGACGTTACATAAAAGATATATCAGCTTACAGGTTCAGACAGTCCATAGTTACTCCCGAGACAGAGTTTTCAGACATGTATCTTATTGAGGCGATGAGGGGATGTCCTTGGAAATGCAGGTTCTGCGTTGCAGAACATATTTACACTCCGGCAAGAAAAAAGGAGATGCCTGCAATAAAAGAAGAGATTGATAATGCTCTGAAGATCACAGAAAGAATCGGACTCGTCGGCCCTTCCCTCACGGATTATCCATATATCAGCGAGGTTCTTAAAACCGAAGGCGTTGATTTTTCGATTACATCATTAAGGGCAAGCAGAAAAAGCGCAGAACTTATTGGCCTGCTGAAAAAACACAAGAGTGTCTCAATCGCGCCTGAGGCAGGAACAGAGAGGATGAGAAGGGTCATTAACAAGAAGATAACAGAGGATGACATCATTGAAACATCAAGGCTTATATTTTCTGAGGGCATGGAAAAGCTCAGACTTTATTTTATGGTCGGACTTCCTACAGAGAATGATGATGACATTAAAGGCATTGTAAGCCTTGTAAAAAAGATAAGAGACATATCAAAAAAAGGAAACATAGTTCTGACCTTAAGCACGTTCGTGCCAAAGCCTTTTACGCCGTTTCAATGGCACGGCATGGAAAAGATTGAGATTGTAAAAAAGAGGCTTAAGGATGTAAAGAGTTCGCTCCTTCCGATAAAAGGCATAAGGGTATTTCACGATGTCCCCCAATATGCCTACATGCAGGGTCTTTTCTCAATGGGAGACAGGCAGATTTCAAGAGTTTTGGAAGTAATGCTCAAGGTGCCTGACTGGAAAAAAGCATGCATTGAGGCAGGCATAGACCCTGGTTTTTATGTGATGAGGAATAAAGACTTCTCAGAAAAACTGCCATGGGATTTCATTGATTCAGACATATCAAAAGAGCGCTTGTGGGATGAATACCAGAAGGCTCTTTTCGAGTCAATCAGTTGAATAAGCTCACCCTAAAAGAAGTATCTCACAGCAAAAAAGCCGCCTAAGAGCAGTACCATAAATACGAATGTCAGCACATTGAAGTATTTGTCAATAAAGGCGCGTATAGACGGGCCATAGTGGAATATCATAATGGAGACAAGGAAAAACCTTGCTCCCCTGCTAAGTACAGAGGCAATGAAGAAGACTGTAAAGTCAGCCCTTAAAAATCCGGCTGATATCGTAAAAACCTTATATGGAATAGGCGTAAAACCGGCGATGCTCACTGCCCACGCCTCGTATTTAATGAAATAATTCCTTACGACTTCAAAACCCGCAAGGTCTATGTATTGAAATAATATGCCTTTTGCAAGCTCCCAGAACTGCCATCCTATAAGGTATCCCAAAACGCCGCCCAAAACAGACCCAAGGGTACAAACTGCCGCATATTTAAATGCCTTTTGGGGTATAGACAGGCTTAACGCCATCAACAGCACATCAGGAGGGATTGGGAAAAACGATGATTCTGCAAATGCAAGCAGAAACAACGCAGGCATACCATAAGGGGTATTTGCCCAGTGTAAAACCCAATCGTATAATCTCTTTAAAAATCGCATAAAATAAGATTGCTCATCAAATTGAGCCTCCAATTATAGTTTTATTCGGTTATTAAGGTCAACCAGTTTTTGTCATTGTGTTCTACCAATTTAGAAATGTCCTATTCTTGCCAATTTAGAAATGTCCGCTT
>JASEHP010000166.1 GCA_030018605.1 Thermodesulfovibrionales bacterium | reverse complement strand
GAAAGAAGCTCTTAAAGGAATTTACACAAAATGATTGACACTACCATTTAATGCGTTAAGTAGCAATTTCGTCATGTGATTTGTTAAAATACACACACATGGAATCAGCAGTTTATCATTCTGGCCGAATTTAATAATGTTTAAATTTTTATTAGTAATCTCATTTATAGCCTTGCCTTCCGCTGCCTTTGCGTGGGGGCCTCTGACACATGTCTATCTGGGCAGCGAGATCTGTTACCTCGGTTCGCTTCTTCCTGCCGGAATATATGCGTTGATTAAAAAGTACAAAAGCGACTTTCTTTACGGTAACCTGATGGCGGATATTATTCTTGGCAAGAAGTATCTGCCTGATAATAAGAGTTCGCACAGCTGGGATGTGGCATTGGGTCTTTTTAAAGCTGCGAAGACACATCAACAGAAAGCTTTTGTTTATGGTTACATGAGCCATCTCGCCGCTGATACTGTTGCGCATGAGATGCTGACAGCAGGGAAAAAGAATGTCGGGCATACATTCCTTGAACTGAAGGCAGACAGCATTGTTGACAAAAAATACTGGTTTCAGGCAGTCACGATAGATAAAAAAGTTCAGCGAAGGAATGATACTTTTCTTGAGAGGTCTCTGGATACCGCCATATTTCCCTTTAAAACCAATAAGCGGATTCTTAAAAGCGTAGTGTTAATTTCAGGGCTTCATCAGAAGAGAGTAAGCAGTTTTATTGACAGGAATACAATTATTGCTCCTGTTTATAAGAAAGACAATATAAAGAGACTTCAGGAAAAATCATTGGACAGGATGGTTGACCTTCTCCAGAATGGCGTGGATTCAGCGGTTTTGAAGAAGAGTCCGCTCGGCAGCCATATACATAAAAAGCATTTCAAAAACTATCTAATCTGAACGGCTTTTAGCCGATAATCTCAGTCTAAGTCGTAGACTCGACTCTACGAGAAGAAGGGCGTATGCGAGACATGCTTGGCAGGGAAGAAGTTATTACCGTTGAAAAGGCGCTTGCGCTTATACTTAAAAATCTTTCTGCAGTGTTTCCTCCTGAGATAAAACTGAATATAGAGCATTCATGCGGGAGAATTCTGTCACGGGATATTTTTTCACCTGAAAACCTTCCTCAGTTTGCGCGCTCAACAGTTGACGGCTTTGCAGTTAATTCTTCCGATACATTTGGCGCTTCGGACGGTCTTCCAGCATATCTTAACATCGCAGGTGAAGTGTTAATGGGCGCAATGCCTAGTTTTGAGCTTAAGAAAGGGATGACAGCAAAGATAGCAACGGGGGGGATGCTTCCAGAGGGCGCCGATGCAGTTGTTATGATAGAGCATGCACAGATGATAGATGAAAAGATGGCAGAGGTCATGAAGCCGGCAGCGCCCGGAGAAAATGTGATACAGGTAGGGGGGGATATAAAAAAAGGCGCACTCGTATTAAAGAAAGGGCATAGGCTCAGGCCTCAGGATGCAGGCGCGCTTGCCGGGCTCGGAATAACAGGCGTTTATGTTTATGAAAAACCGAAGGTCTCCATAATATCAACGGGGGATGAGATTGTTCCTGCAAACAGCGATGTTAAACCCGGACAGGTGAGAGACATAAATTCATTTAATCTTGCAGGTCTTATATCAGAAGCAGGGGGCGAGCCTCTAAAACACGGTATATTCAGGGACGAATACAGCGTTATAAAAAAGATAGTCGAAGAATCTTTTAAAGATTCTGCCATGGTGCTTATAACAGGCGGGAGTTCTGTCGGAACAAAAGATATGACCGCCAAAATTATAAATGATATCGGTAAGCCCGGAGTTCTATTCCACGGCGTATCAATTAAACCCGGCAAACCCCTGATAGGAGGCATAATAAACAACAAGCCTGTATTCGGACTTCCCGGACATCCTGCTGCCATCACAGTGTGCTTTGAACAGTTCATTGAACCTGTCCTGAAAAAACTCACGGGCATTTCTGAAAACAGATTCAGAAGCAGAAAACTTACCGTAACCGCAAAGATGGCAAAGAATATCGCATCAAGTTCAGGAAGGGATGACCATATAAAGGTTGCCCTTGAAGAGAGGGGCGATGAAATCTGGGCGAATCCGATTCTGGGAAAGTCAGGACTTATAACAACTCTTGTTAAGGCTGACGGGATTGTTGTTATTCCGCTCAGGAAGCTTGGAGTGGAGCAGGGCGAGGTTGTAGAGGTAAGGCTGTTTTAGTTATCTGTTAAATAGGCATATTGTGTTCAAAACTTTTGAATGTGATAATTATTGTGAACCCAAAATGAATCAATATCAAAAAACCAGACCTGTCCCTAAGAGCAATCTCGCTGCGGTCTTGCTGCAGGGTTCTTCATTAATGGACAAACGTATTATATTTGTCTATTAAGACTTTGCTCAATAGGTAACACGCTCATACGCATTATACCTGCTGTTCTGCGAGCTTACGTTATTTTTCAGGCTGATAATTCTGCGGTTATTCCTTCAAGAAGCGTGGTTATAATCGTTGGGTCGAAGTTTTTATCCAGATGGGGCAGAATCTGGGGTTCTTTGATATCGCCTTTTATCTCTTTCTGTAAAACCCTGAAAAATATATTTGAGATTTTGGTGTCAAACTGTGTTCCAAGGCATTCCTTAATTTCTATCACCGCTTCTGACAATGAAAGTTTTTCCCTGTAAGGCCTATCGGTAGTCATAGCGTCGAATGCATCAGCAATCGCAAGAATCTTTACGCCGTCGCTGAGTTCTGCTTCCATAAGTGAATCGGGATATCCTTTGCCATCAACTCTTTCATGGTGATGCCTTACAAAATCCACAACATCATTCCATGGGAATTTTATCTTTGAGAGTATATCGTAAGAAATCTGTGGATGTTTCTTTATCTCACCCATCTCTGTTATATTAAGTTTCTCGCCCTTGTTCATTACTCCACTATCAATTATTATCTTGCCTATGTCATGGAGAAGGCCCGCAACATATATGCCCTCTACATCCTTTTCCTTCCAGCCGAGTCCCCTTGCAATGGCCACAGCATATCTTGCCACCCTGTATGAATGTTTTTTCGTATATACATCTTTAGCATCAATAGCCGCAGCAAATGCCTGAATAGTGTCGTGGTAGATGTGCCGCATGTTCTCATACAGCCCTTTGTTCTCTCTAACCTTGTGCGTGAGTTTCTTGAAAAGATTTGAATTATGCAATGTCATTGCCATCTTGTTTGCTATAACCTTAAGCACATCTCTCTCGCTCGGAAGGTAAGATTTGCGGATTAATCTCTGGCCAAGAGCGATAGCGCCTACAAATTCATCCTTTGCAAAGAGTGGAATAAATGTTTTTGCCTGAAGTTTTTTGAACAC
>JASEHP010000165.1 GCA_030018605.1 Thermodesulfovibrionales bacterium | reverse complement strand
GGCATAATGATCCATTACTCCTTAACGTCGCATATGTATCGTAACTTTTTCAGTATTTTTATGTGAATTTTCCAGTTATATCAAAAGCTTTCGCAGAATTTTTAATATATTGGTTTAAGAATTGGCGATTACATCGTAATGCTAAAGGATATGCAGCAGCCGCTCTATTTTTATCCCTGAGCCTGTTGACTTGCCTATTGCAAACAATTTACCGTCAGGATTTTTAAGCCTCAGATACGAATCTGCCGGTAATTCAGGCAAATTCCCGGATGTAATCATGGCCCCGTTTGCCATCCTGATAAAGTCACTGCTGCTGAGGATGATATCTTTAAGATGGCTGAGTGAAGCGTCAATGGAACAAACAGATTTTTCTTTATTAGGCAATTCGTCCAAATCTGCCGAGTCATTAAGAATAAAATCTCCTATTTTTGTCCTCTTAAGTTCAACGACATGCGCTCCCATTCCAAGCGCTGTTCCTATGTCATCACACAGCGTGCGGATATATGTTCCTTTGGAGCATAGCACTCTTATCTCCAGAAAAGGAGGGACAAAGCCGATCATATCAAGCTTATATATATTTACGCTTCTATGTTGTCTTTCTATTTCTATGCCTTTACGTGCAAGCATGTAGAGAGGTTTGCCTGAAACCTTTATTGCAGAATACATAGGAGGGACTTGTTGAATATTGCCTCTGAAGCGCTCAAGGACAGGTTCTATTAGATTCTTATCTACAGAGAAATGCGGAGCTTTATAAATTATTTTTCCTTCGGAATCTAAGGTATCTGTCCGTTCGCCGAGTTTCATCATGGCAAGGTATTCTTTGTCGGCATCTGTGAGAAATCTTGTTATTTTTGTCGCCTCGTTCAGGCATACAAGCAAGATGCCTGTTGCAATCGGGTCAAGCGTTCCGGCGTGCCCGGCTTTTCTCGCAGCGAAGAGCTTTTTAACCTTTGTGACTGCCTGCTGTGAGGTCAGTCCTTTTGGCTTATTGAGGTTTATAACTAAATTTTTGTTGTCCATCCGCAATACTTAACCTGAAAAACGCAATTCATTGAGAGGGGCATAGGTGCTTTAAGATTTATTGTATTTTTTGAAGGCTAATCAGACTTTTTTGAGCAGGCATACGGCATATGCCGCAATGCCTTCCCCCCTCCCTATAAAACCCATTCCTTCATTAGTTTTTGCCTTTATATTAATAAGTTCAGCGGGAATTCCTGCCCCGATGAGAGCCTTTTTCATAGAATCAATGTATGGCGAAAGCCTTGGTCTTTCCGCAATTATTGTTGAGTCTATCCACAGGATTTTAAAACCATTACGGGTTACCATCTCAATAACATTCTCAAGCAGGGCAATGCTTGATGCATCCTTCCATTCCGGCTCTGTGTCAGGGAAGTGTTTCCCTATATCTCCGCGTCCAAGGGCGCCGATTAGAGAATCTATTATTGCATGACAGAGGACATCTGCATCCGAATGCCCTGCCAGTCCTTTTTCAAAGGGGATTTCTATCCCTCCAATGATGAGTTTGCGTCTGTTAATAAGCCTGTGGGAGTCATATCCGAAGCCTGTTCTCATGCTGCGCATCCTGCCCTCTTTCTTAAAAGAAGCTCTGCTATATCCATGTCCTCAGGAGTTGTTATCTTTATATTGCTGTAAGAGCCAATTATTGCTTTTACTTTGCCTCCGTATTTTTCTACTATTGCTGAATCGTCCGTTGAGTAGAACCTCTCCTCCATTGCTCTTCTGTATGCCTTCATCAGCACGGAATATTTAAAGACCTGCGGCGTCTGGATTGCCCATAGAGATTTTCTGTCTAAAGTTTTTTGGACAAAAAATTCATTTGGAACTTGCGGCCTGGAACTTTGAACCGCTTTTATTGTGTCTTTCAGAGGCACCCCGACAACAACGCCGTCAACTCTCCTGAGCTGCCTTATGGATTCTTCAACAATAGATTTTTCAATGAGAGGCCGCACTCCGTCATGTATCAGTACCGCATCTGTTCCTCTGTCTATCAAAGAAAGTCCGCTGTAAACAGAGTCCTGCCTCTCTTTTCCTCCGGCTGCAATCCTTTTGACCTTTGAAAAATTAAACCTCTCTAAGAGTTCACATCCAAGCGCCATGTCGTCTCTTTTAAAAACGGGTATTATCTCTGCAATCTCATTAATGGATTCTAATACCTCAAAAACCCATACAACAAGCGGTTTATTCCCGAGCGCCTGAAACGGCTTGTTGCCTCCCTGTCCGAATCTTTTACCAAGCCCGGCTGCGGGAACAATGGCTGTAACTTTTCCTTTCATAATTAACCAGCTTCTTTCATAATCTGCTATTAAACTGCCCTGTATTCCTCTCTCTCGTAATCCTCTTTTGTCTTTGAGAATATCATCCTGCCGGCTGTTGTCTGAAGGACGCTTGTCACAGTAACATCAACATTTTTACCGATAAGCCTCTTGCCGTTCTCTACAACAACCATAGTGCCGTCGTCAAGGTATGCCACGCCCTGATTGTGTTCTTTCCCTTCTTTGATGACAAAGAGTTTTATGGTCTCGCCGGGAAGCACAACAGGTTTCAGGGCATTTGCAAGTTCATGTATGTTCAGGACAGATACTCCCTGAAGTTCGGCAATCTTGTTGAGGTTAAAGTCATTGGTTATTACCTTTGCGTCAAGCAGCCGCGCAAGCGCTACGAGTTTTGAATCAACCTCTTTTATTTTCGGAAAATCCTCATCAACTATTTTTACGGTCACATTGGACATCTTCTGGAGCTTATGGAGGACATCAAGCCCTCTTCTGCCGCGCCCCCTTTTGAGAGGGTCGGGAGAATCTGCGATGTATTGCAGTTCCTGGAGAATAAACTGTGGTGTTATAAATGTCCCTTCTACGAATCCTGCTTCACATACGTCGGCAATACGGCCGTCTATTATTACGCTTGTGTCAAGCAGTTTAAGATTCTCCTCAATCCCCTGTCCTCTAAAAAGCCTGAGAATGCCTGATATGGTAAGCCCCTTACCCCGTCTTAGTCCTATCAGCAATCCCGTATACCCGAATAATGCATTCAGAAGAAATGCTGTTGCCGCATAATCTTGAACAATTGTCTTCAGAGGGAAAAGCGCCAGATTTGCAAATAAGATGCCTACCGACATGCCGAATATTCCGCCGATAATAACCCCGATTGAAATTTTTTTGAGTATGGTCTCCGTAAAGATGGTAAGCGCTCCGGCTACTGCGCCCCATACAGCGCCGACAACCTGCGAGTCATATTTGCTGCCAAGCAGATAACCCGCCATTAAAAAGACTGCAAATACAGCTATTCTTAAAACAATAAAAATCACTCTGATTACCTCCTACTAAGAATTTGTGTTATAAGATTTATATAAACGGGTTTTACCCGTTAA
>JASEHP010000164.1 GCA_030018605.1 Thermodesulfovibrionales bacterium | reverse complement strand
GTCTTCTCTTCTGCTGCAACAGGTGTGCCTGCCGCGCCCGGAGCGGCAGCCATTGCCACCGGGGCTGCTGCTGTTACTCCATACCTTTCCTCAAACTCCTTAACGAACTTTGACATGTCAAGAACTGTCATATTGTCAAAAAATTCAAAAACCTGTTCTTTTGTTACTGACATTATTTATCCTCCTTAATTTGCGTGACACGTTACGCGTAACGCGTTACGTATTACGCTGTCTTTTTAGTTTCCAATGCTTTTACTGCGTATGCAAAACTGCTGACTGTCGCCGACAATGCCCCTGCCATCTTCCTCAGCGGCGCATTAAATACGCCTGCCAGCATACCAAGGAGAATCTCTCTCGGCGGCAGTGCGGCTATTGACTTAATGTCTTCAGCATTGCAAAGCCTGCCTTCAACAACTCCGCCGTTTACCTTTAGCTTATTGTTCTTCTTGGAATACTCAATGACCTTCTTTGCAACCTGCACAGGATCGGCATAGCCGATTGCAAGCCCAACAGTGCCTTTTAATAAATCACTGATTACAGACAGGCTTGTTTTTGCAGATGCTGCTCTTGCAAGTGTATTCTTTACAACCTTGTACTCAATCCCTGCACCGCGTAACAATCGCCTCAATTCAAAAAGCTCGGCAACGGTTAAGCCTTTATAATCCGTCAGAACCACTGCTTTTGCCTTTTTGAATCTATCCTTAAGCTCAGCAATAAGGTGTGTTTTTTCTTCCCTTTTCAGTTTATCCTCCTTTCCCAGAGACGGGGAAAGCGTCTCGGCAGGCCGTCCCCCGCCTGAGGCGGATTGGGACGATTAAACCTCATCAGTTCATCGGGTTTATCGAGTTTATCGGGTTTCTTGAGTTTTTGAATTAACTCAATGAACGCCATAAACTCCAAAAACACCGAACTAACTTGTGCCTGCTGTCTCTGACTTTATTTAAAATTAAACTTTCTTACTTAGCTGCTGTCAGCCTGCCAACATCAATCTTTACACCGGGCCCCATCGTAGATGATACAGCCACCTTTTTTAAATATTTGCCTTTGCTTGTAGGCGGCTTAGCCTTTATTATTGCATCAATCACTGCCATGGCATTCTCTATCAGCTTCTGATCATCAAATGAGACCTTGCCAATCGGCACATGTATCAATCCTGCCTTTTCGGTTTTATACTCTACCTTTCCTGCCTTTATCTCTTTTACAGCCTTTGCCAGATCAAAGGTAACCGTTCCAAGCTTGGGATTCGGCATAAGCCCCCTCGGTCCCAACAATTTACCAAGCTTTCCCACGAGACCCATTATATCGGGCGTGGCAACTACCTTATCAAAATCAAACCAGCCCTGCTGTATCTTTTCAATAAGGTCTTCAGCGCCGACATAATCTGCGCCTGCATCTCTCGCCTCTTTCTCTTTCTCACCTTTTGCAAATACAACAACCCTTACCTTTTTGCCTGTCCCATGAGGAAGGACAACAGCGCTTCTGACCATCTGGTCTGTTTTTTTGGCATCAATTCCGAGATTTACAGCCATGTCAACAGTCTCATTAAATTTTGTAAAGGAAGCTTTCTTTACAAGACCTATGGCATCCTCAACAGAATACTCTTTTCCTCTCTCAACTTTTTCTCTGGCTTCTTTAATCTTCTTGCCCATTTTCACCTCACAAAAATTCAAAAATAAAATTTCAAAAAGCAAAATTACAATTTAAAATTCAAAATCCCCTTAATTTTGCATTTTAAATTTCAGTCTACTACATCAACTCCCATGCTTCTTGCGGTTCCGCTGATAATCTTTACTGCAGCGTCTATAGAGTTCGCATTGAGATCTGGAAGCTTTGTCTGCGCTATTCCTTTGACCTGCACAGAAGTTATCCTGCCAACCTTGTCTTTATTGGGAGTGCCTGACCCCTTAATAATCCCTGCCGCTTTTTTTATTAACTCGGACGCTGGAGGTGTCTTTGTTATGAATGTAAACGACCTGTCCGAATATACGGTTAAAACAACAGGAATTATAGTGTCACCAAGCGCCTGTGTCTGCGCATTGAATGCCTTGCAAAATTCCATTATGTTGATGCCGTGCGGGCCAAGCGCCGGGCCTACAGGCGGCGCCGGATTTGCCTTTCCTGCAGGTATCTGCAGCTTCACCTGAGATGTTACTTCTTTCTTAGCCATTCAATCCTCCAAATGTGCGTTTATCGCGTTTATTGCGTTATAGAGTTTTACGCCATAACGCCCACCGCTTGACGCTATAACGCTAATTATGCCCTTTCCACCTGAAAAAAATTAAGCTCAACAGGCGTCTGCCTGCCGAATATGCTGACCATTACCTTGAGCCTCCCATGATCCATATCAACATCCTCAATATATCCAAGAAAATTAGAGAAGGGTCCGTCCGTTATCCTGACTGTCTCATTCTTCTGATACTGTGTCTTAACCTGAGGGGCGTGGCCTTTTTCCATTTGCTGCAATATGACATCTACCTCTTCCTGTGATAATGCCACGGGATTTGATCCTCCTACAAAACCGGTCACTCTCGGCGTCTTTCTGACAAGATGCCATGACTCGTCGTCCAGTTCCATCTCAATAAGAATGTATCCCGGATAGAATTTCTTATCGCTCTCTTTTTTCCCGCCGCCTTTGAGTTCGATTATACGTTCAGTAGGAACCAGAACTTGAGCTATCTTATCCCTAATATTTTTCTTGTCTGCCTTGTCCTCTATAGCCTGCCTTACTTTTTCTTCCGAGCCTGAATAAGTATGTACAACATACCAGTTTTTCCCCATTTCTTACCTCAATAACCTGCTGACTAATTTTGATAACCCAAGGTCAACAACTCCCAAAAACAGAGATACCACCACAACTGCAATAATAACCACCCATGTAGACCCTACAAGTTCGTCTTTGCTTGGATAAACAACCTTTTTAACCTCAATCTTCACTTCTTTAAAGAATTCCTTAATCCTGTTAAACATTCTGTCTCCGTTCAGCTAACAGTTTTCAGCCGTCAGCTATAAGCTAAAGTGGCAGGCCAGGAGGGATTTGAACCCCCAACCCTCGGATTTGGAGTCCGACGCTCTAGCCGTTAGAGCTACTGGCCTTTTTATGGCTTTGTCTCCTTATGCATTGTATGCTTTCTGCAATGCCTGCAGTATTTCTTGCGCTGCAGCTTCTCAGTCGTATTCTTTTTATTCTTCATCGTTGAATAATTTCTCTCTTTACACTCAGTACACTGAAAAAGAATTATATCGCGCATTGGCTCCTCTCCTCAAAGCCGTAACACGTAACGCGTTACGCGTAACGTATTACGATTATTTTACGCAATCACCTCTGTCACAACTCCTGCTCCCACCGTACGGCCGCCCTCTCTTATGGCAAACCTTAATTCCTTCTCCATTGCTATCGGCG
>JASEHP010000163.1 GCA_030018605.1 Thermodesulfovibrionales bacterium | reverse complement strand
GGCGAGACCTCGTTGAAGATGTTGTTTTCCTCGGCAATAAGGGCTGACGTGCTTGCCCTTCTGCTTAACAGCCCTGATGAAAAGTTCTATGTCAGGGAAATAGCCAACCTTATAAGAAAGAACCCTTCAGGGGTAAAGAGAGAGCTTGACAACCTTGAGAAGATGGGGATTTTGTTCAGCCATAAAGTTGCCAATCTTAAATATTTTCAGGCAAATAAGATGTCTCCGCTGTTTTCAGAGCTTAAGAACCTGATTGATAAATCTCTTGGTCTGTTGGGCGCGCTTAAGACAATAGTAAGGCTGGCCGGTGCAAAGGCAGCTTTTCTATATGGCCCTTATGCAGATGGTGAGGATGTCGGCAGCGTTGACCTTTTTATAATAGGAGCATCTTCCAATAATATAGGTGCAGGGTTAAAAGGTATTGAAGAAAAGTTCGGCAAAAAAATTAATTATGATGTGATAGATGAGTCTGAGTATAAAAACAAGAAAGAAAAGGGTGATGTTGATCTTGAAAAACTGCTATCAGGCAAAAGGATTACCGTGATAGGCAGGATTTAAATTAAGGCTTTCCCCTGTGGGGGACAGAGAGGGGGTGAACTATAATGGCAGCTAAGAAGAAAGCAGCAAAGAAGAAAAAGAAATAGGTTACTGTTTCAGAGTCTTTTGGGCTGGGGAGTGCAATCTCCAGCCCTCTTTTTTTACTTTTTAAATTTAGAAAATAAACGATGTACCTATATAAGATACTGATTCCGGATAAAAAATCAAGTAGTTTTTTGTAACTCCTTGAAATTCCAGTGTTTTTTATGAATATGCCAATACCTGTGTATGGGCAAATTCGGTATCAGACACGATTTCCCAGCAATCCACAGCAGAAAGCAGGCTCTTTACAAATTTTATGTTCGTAGAATGCCCTGTCCTGTTCGCTACGAGATGCCCGTATACAGGGAATCCTATCAGGGAGATATCACCAATAAAATCAAGTAGCTTATGCCTTACGAATTCATCTCTGAATCTCAGGCCTGATTTGTTCAATATCCCGTCTTCGCCAAGGATGACAGCATTGTCAAGAGATCCGCCTTTTGCAAGTCCGTTTGCCCTAAGATACTCAATATCCTTCACAAATCCGAATGTCCTTGCCGGAGCAACTTCTCTCGCAAATGTTTCTTCGTTCAGGTCAATGCTTAATTTTTGCTCGCCTAAAAGATGGTGGTTGAATTGTATTCTGCATGTCAGTTTTCTGCCGTCGTACGGGAAAGCGGCAATTTCCGAATGGCCGTCATCAAAAAATACAGGTTTTGTAATGCGCAGGTATGGCCTTTTTTTCCCCTGTTTTGCGATTCTGCCTCTTAGGATTATATCAATCAGTTCAGTAGAGCTTCCATCAAGTATCGGTATCTCAGAGCCGTCAAGCTCAATGATAAGGTTATCTATTCCTAATCCTGATGCCGCAGCGAGGATATGTTCAACGGTTTTTATCCTTGTGCCGTTATAGCCCAGACTTGTTGCAAAAGCGGTATCAATTACAGCGCCTACGTCAGCCCTGATAGTCAGGTTTTTATCGGTCCGGTAGAAAACAATTCCTGTGTCTCTTGGCGATGGCTTTAGTTTGACAGTGACGTGTGAGCCCGTATGAAGCCCAATGCCCTCAAAACTTACTTCCTGCTTTATAGTTCTTTGTAAACGCATGACGATATTATAATATAAGCAAATAAGATGCCAGAAAAAATATCTTTGAAGTCAAGGGGTTACGTAATATTTATGTTGTATATATTCATCAAATGTGCGGTTATCGCCACACTTACGTTTATGATTTTTATCCCGGCACGGTCGGGATTATGCCTCGCCGCCAACCACCATTTCAGGGATTCTTATTGTTGGCATTGCATCAGATACAGGCGCTCCCTGATCATCCTTTCCGCATGTCCCTATTGAAAAACCAAGGTCAGAAGCAACCATGTCAATAGATTTCAGGATCTCAGGCCCGCTGCCTGTAAGCGTTGCGCCTCTTACAGGTTCTTCGACAATTCCATTATTAATCAGATAGCCCTCCTGAACATCAAAAACAAAGTCGCCGTTTACCGTATTAACCTGTCCGCCGCCCATCTTTTTGACGAATAGGCCTTTTGCAACTGATTTCGGTACATCTTCAGGCATGGATTCGCCACGTCCTATAAAGGTATTTGTCATCCGCGGAATCGGTCTGTTGCGGTACGACTCTCTGCGTCCGTTTCCGGTTGAGCTTCTATTGTCCTGCATAGCCGTAAACCTGTCATACATATAACCGGTAAGGATTCCGTTTTTTACGAGCACTGTTCTTTGCGATGGCGTGCCTTCGTCATCAAAACGGAAGGAACCTCTTTTATTCGGAAGAGTAGCGTCATCAATTACATTCACTAAAGGAGATGCGACCTGTTCCCCGATTTTTTTTGAATATACAGAAAGCCCTTGCTGTGCAAGGTCAGCCTCAAGCCCGTGTCCGATTGCTTCATGTATCATTGTGCCGCCCGCCTCGGATGATATTACTACAGGCATTCTCCCGCCGGGCGCCCTTTTTGCAGTAAGCATCATAACCGAACGCCCCGCAGCTTTTAGAGCGATGGCTTCCGGATTTATGCCTTCAAAAAGCTCAAAGCCGATAGAGCCTCCTGCCTGTTCATATCCGGTCTGGATTATGCCGTTATCAGATGCAACTATGTGGACGACCATAAGCGTATGAATGCGCTCGTCCTCTGCCGTAAAACCGCCGGATGTCGCTATCAGGACTTTCTGCGCAAAATCACGGTATCCGACCAAAACCTGCTTTACCCTTTTATCGAAATTCCTTGCGGTCTTGTTTGCAGCCTTCACAAGTTCTATCTTTCTGCCAATAGGTATGTTTTCAGGAAGAAGTTTTATAGTGTAATCAACATTGGGTTTCTGTTTTCTAAGGTCAAAACAGTGAACAGCAGACAGCGAACAGTGAACAGAAGAAGATGTATTTCTCAGTGTATCAGCGAGTTCCAATAATGCCTTTTCAGACATGTCGTTGCTGAAGGCGTAATAAGTTTTTCCGTTCGCTATCAGCCTTATCCCAACCCCTGAATCCACGCCTGTGAATATCTTTTCTATCTTATTGTCTTCAAGCTGTATGGATGTCGGTTTTTTATGCTCGACAAACACGTCAGCATACTCCCCGCCTGAAGACAGGGTCTTTTTGAGAATCTTTTGCAGAAGTTCATTGTCCAACATAAATATCCTCTATTGTTGTCATTGTCCGCACTCGGGCGGATTCGCTGAGGCGAACGAGCCCAACGGGCGTGGCAATCTGACACGATTTGTCATTGCGAGGGCAAAGCCCGTGGCAATCTCATTTATTATAGCATTAAGAAAAAAGTTTAAGAGACTGTCCGCATTAAATCATCTAAAATGTAACCGGGAAGGTACTGGTTAAATCATCTAAAA
>JASEHP010000162.1 GCA_030018605.1 Thermodesulfovibrionales bacterium | reverse complement strand
CTGGCATAATGATCCATTACTCCTTAACGTCGCATATGTATCGTAACTTTTTCATGCCGAAAATTAATGCTATTCCAGATGCTCCATCTCTTTGTCCCGATTGCCATAAATACAACCGTAAGGATGCCCGCATTTTATTAAAGCATTAATTCGTGAAAAATTGTTATAATTTTTTATGCTTTCAGAAACAGAGATAATCATCCGCCTGCTCCTTGGCGCTGTTTTAGGCGGCATCATAGGGTTTGAAAGGCAGGTTCACGGAAGGCAGGCAGGATTCAGGACACAGCTTATAGTCTGCGTTGCCTCTGTGCTCGTAATGATAGTATCCGAGTATTACCACCATCTTAGCTATATGAATCCATCTTATGTCCGTGTTGATCCAGGACGCATTGCAGCAGGCGCAATCACAGGCATAGGGTTTATAGGCGCAGGTGCCATTTTAAAGATGGGGATAACGATTCAGGGGCTTACGACAGCGGCATGCCTCTGGATGGTCTCTGCGGTAGGACTTGCAGTCGGAGCGGGGTTTTATGCCGCGGGTGTAGCTGCAAGCGCTCTCACTCTTTTCTCGCTGCTTGTGCTCAGGGTTATAGAAAGGCGGATGTCAAGGCTTGTGTTTAAATTCATCACGATAACTGCTGATGAAAAGATTGAGGATGACAAAATCAAATCAATTCTCAAGAAACAAGGTTCGCATATCAGCAAGACAGATTATGAAAAGGATAATTCTAAAGGAGAAATAACTTACGATATCACAATCTCTTTAAGGCATCATGTGCCGATGAAGCCGATGCTTGATGAGCTTTCCTCCATCAGCGGAGTAAGGAAAATTGTGATAAGAGGTTAGACTCTAATGCGGCAGCAGCTTCTGACGGTTCCTTCATGTCATTGGCAATCTTTCCTTTTGCTGTAATTGGCGAAGCAATAAATACTATAATAGCTTATATGCCTGTGAATAGTGTAGAATAAACAAAATAAGGAAATTGATTTTTCAAATGTTTTTCCCATTGATTATAAAAGGCAAAGCCATTTCTCTCCCGATCATTCAGGGCGGCATGGGCGTTGGTGTTTCCCTTCATCCTCTTGCAAACGCTGTTGCGAGGGAAGGCGGGCTGGGCATTGTATCAAGCGCGGCTCTTGACAGGCTTGTCTCAAAGAGGACAGGGAAAAAACTCAATACATACGAAGCTGCATACGAAGAAGTTTGCCGCGCTAAAGAAAACGGCGGTTTTGCAGGCATAAACATTATGCGCGCGCTTGTCAGGGATTATGACGATTCTGTGAAGGGCGCTCTTGATGCAAACGCAGATGCAATCATTTCAGGAGCAG
Organism: Thermodesulfovibrionales bacterium; assembly: GCA_030018605.1. Lineage (GTDB taxonomy): Bacteria > Nitrospirota > Thermodesulfovibrionia > Thermodesulfovibrionales > UBA1546 > UBA1546. The sequence continues at coordinate 2,139 of JASEHP010000162.1, read as the reverse complement.
GGCTGCCTATTTCACTGCCTTCAATTCAACCGCCAAAGGATACCGCGCTTATTCCAATCGTTTCATCTGCAAGAGCCCTTGACATCATCTGCAAGAAATGGGAGAAGAACGGGTACAGGCCTGATGCCGTTGTTTTAGAGGGGCCGCTTGCAGGAGGGCATCTCGGCTTTAAGATGAACGAGATTGACAGCGATGAAAACAGCCTTGAAAACCTGCTTCCGCCTGTGAAGGATATGGCTCAGAAATACGGAGGTTTCCCGGTCATTGTCGCAGGAGGTATTTATACTTATGACGACATTGTCAGATTTATGAAAATGGGCGCTGATGGCGTGCAGATGGGAACCCGATTCCTTGCTACTGAAGAGAGCAGTGCAACCGCAGAATATAAACAGGCGGTTGTTGATGCAGGGGAAGATGATATCATTGTCGCATACGATCCAGGCTCTCCGTGCGGGATGCCTTTCAGGGTCATAAAGCAATCTCCAATGTATGTATCTACTCTACAGAAACTGAGAAAGCCAAAATGCGACAAAGGTTATGTTCTGCTTAAGGACAAGGAAGGCAAATTTAGTCTCTGCCCCGCAAAAGAAAGCAACGAGCACCATTTCTGCATATGCAACGGTTTGCTGAGTTCAGCCGGCTACAATGCTGATAAAGAAGAGCCTCTTTATACTGTGGGCACAAATGCTCACAGGGTTGACAGGATTTTATCGGTAAAGGATCTGATGGCAGAGTTAACCGGAAAAGCTGTTCTTGTCTGATTGAATCCCGAGCTTTAAACGCATATCTCATACCTTTTTATTCAATCAACAAAAATGCGCATTTAAGGTATTCCGTCTCAGGCATAGAGAGCAGAATGGGGTGGTCAGGACCCTGAGAGCGCAGGCTGAGCAGCCTGATTCTTTTCCCCGAAGCCTTTGCCGAAGCCTTTAGCATATCAATAAACATCTCCCTGCTTATGTGATACGAACATGAGGATGTTGCAAGGATTCCGCCTTTTTTTATAAGCCTCATGCAGATGCTGTTTAACGCTCTATATGCCTTCAGAGCTTCTTTAATTCTGGATGAGCTTTTCACGAATGCAGGAGGGTCCAGGACTATGAAATCATATGCCTGTTCATTTTTCAGAGATTCATTTTTCAAAAATGCAAAGACGTCATCCTTTATAAATTTTGCCTTGTCTTGCAGGTTATTTGTCGCAGCATTTTTACCGGCCTGAGCAATTGCCCTTTCAGACTCATCAATACCTGTAACCTCCGCTCCCGCTGATGCAATATGAATGGACCATGCGCCTGTATAGCAAAAGAGGTCAAGCCCTTTGCCGCCTTTTATAAGATTTTTCAGAGCAAGCCTGTTTTCCCTCTGGTCAAGAAAAAATCCTGTTTTTTGCCCTTCGTAAGGATTGATTTCAAAGAGAATCCCATCCTCGTTTATCACAGGCAGAGTGTCTAAATTTCCCTTAATAACTTCTTTGTTAAGCGCAAGCCCTTCAAGTGTTCGTGAACGCCCGTCGTTTCTGAGTATAATTATTTCCGGCTTTAACATCTCATCAAACAAGTTTATGATTGTCTCTTTCATGGCTTCCATGCCTGCGGTAAGAAACTGAAGGACAAGGCATTTTTTATACTTGTCTGCTATTAGCCCCGGAAGAAAATCTCCTTCACTGTAAATCAGGCGCATGGCGTCTCTTGCGCCTAATAGTTTTTTCCTGAGCGTAAGCGCATCTTTTATCCGCCTGCTGAAAAATTCTTTGTCAATAGTCTCTCTGTCTCTTGTAAGTATCCTGACAGAAATGAGGCTCTGCGGGTTAATGTAGCCGATGCCGATAAAGGCGTCCTTCATGTCGTAAAGTTCAACTATAGAGCAGGGAGCATACTTTTTGGGATTTTCATACAACTCATTCGAAAACACCCACAGATGCCCGTCATTGATTCTTTTTGTCCTTTTCAGATGAATCTTTTGCATTGCCTATTTTATCCCATTGAACGCAATAAATGCCGGGTTAAAAAAGTTTTGTGCTATTTTTGCAGTTATCTTCAGGATGCAGCTTCTTTTTGCGGTAGCGTAAAATCTTCTGTGTAAAATCCGTGTCAAATCATTTAACATGGTAACCGAAGCTTCTTCTGTTGAATCATGAAA
>JASEHP010000161.1 GCA_030018605.1 Thermodesulfovibrionales bacterium | reverse complement strand
GCATAAAAGATGGAGCTATAAGGTAAAATACAAAAAGCGGACATTTCTAAATTGGTAGAACAGTTGAGAATCTTGTTCTTGACTTTTAATCTGATTCTGATTTATAAAAAACTATTCGTGCGGGTGTAACTCAGTGGTAGAGTGTCAGCTTCCCAAGCTGAAGGTCGCGGGTTCAAATCCCGTCGCCCGCTCCATAATTTCATTTTTGTAGTGCAAATCTCAGAAACGGGTATGCTTTTTGCTTTACATGACGATACCTATGTGATAAAATCCTAATTATGAAAAAGAAAGTGTTACTGCTTCTTTCTCTGCTTTTACTCTCGCTTTTGTTCCTTTTTTTTGGTAATAACAGAGAACTGGATAAGGCTCTGCTGCTCAAAGGAGGCTCCTTTCTTGAGGGCTTGAAAATTATCCATAAAAAAGATGGAACTAGTATGTGGACGCTCAATGCCAGCAGAGCTGATATTATAGAAGGCAGTGACAGGGTAAAGCTTAATGATGTAGTTTTGTGGGTTGAAAATAAAGACATGACAATATACTCGCCAGAGGGATTTTATAATATGGAAAGCAGAGACCTGACTTTGAATGGAAAGGTAAAGGCGGTTTCAAAAGGGTATACAATTATAACTGAATCTGTTGAGTGGAACCAGTCTAAGGGAGAGATTAAGACGGAAGAGGCTGTGAAGATTGAGAGTAAGAAATTTAATGTTGAAGGAGTCGGCATGGAGGCTGATTCAGAACAGAAAGTGAGGATACTGAAAAATGTTAAGGCAACTTTTTTCCGTTAGTTTTTTTATTTGCATTGTTCTGGCAGGCAGTATATTTGCCGAGGAGAAAGCAGAGCAGATAAAAGGGCCCATAGTAATAACTTCACAGACACTCTTGTCGGACAATAAGGCCCGTACTGCCCTTTTTGAAGGCACTGTCGTTGCAAAGACTGAAAATATGACGCTTTACTCTGATAAAATGCTTGTTTATTATGCTGAAGGAACCGGCAATGTGACGAAAATAGATGCAGAGGGCAGTGTAAAGCTCGTTAAGCAAGACCTTGTTGTTACATCAAAGGCTGCAAACTATTTCGCGAATGAAGAAAAGATCATCTTTACCGGTGAGCCGAAGGCGGTACAGAAGGGCGATATTATTACAGGGTCAAAGATGACATACTTTGTGAAAGATGACCGTTCTTTTGTGGAAAACAGCAGGGTATTGCTTGGAAATAAAAAAGGGAAATAGATGCATATTCTTGAAGTAAAGGACATCACAAAGAACTACGGCAAGAGATGTGTTGTAAAAAATCTCAGCTTATACGTAAGCACAGGCGAGATTGTCGGACTGCTCGGGCCAAACGGAGCTGGCAAGACAACAACCTTTTATATGATCGTCGGGATGATAAAGCCGGAAAACGGCAGTATTTTCCTTGACGGCGAGGACATCGGCCAGCTTCCGATGTATCAGAAGGCGCGCAGGGGGATAGGCTATCTTCCGCAGGAACCATCCATATTCAGAAAGCTTACGGTAAGGGATAATCTAAGGGCTGTGCTTGAGATAAAAGGCTATTCTGACGCAGATATTGCCGGCATGGCGGAGTATCTCCTTGATGAATTCAATCTCAGGGGGTTTGCAGACAGGAATGGTTACAGGCTTTCAGGCGGAGAACGAAGAAGGACAGAGATAGCAAGGGCGCTTGCGCTGAAACCTACGTTTATACTTTTTGACGAGCCGTTCACAGGCATTGACCCGATTGCGATAATAGAGTTAAAAAAAATGCTGACCTATCTTAGGAGTAGAGGTCTCGGCATACTTATAACTGACCATAATGTGAGGGATACGCTTTCAATAACAGACAGGGCATACATAATAAGTAACAGTGAAGTGCTTGCCGAGGGCGCTCCTGAAACGATAATCGCTAACCCTCAGGTAAAAGAGGCATATCTCGGAGAGGAATTCAGGCTTTAATGGCTCTTGAGCATAAATTAAGTCTTAGGCTTTCTCAAAAACTTATTCTTACCCCTCAACTTCAGCTTGCAATAAAGCTTCTGCAGATGCCCCTAATTGAGCTGTCGCAAACCCTTGAGCAGGAACTCGTTGAGAACCCCTTTCTGGAAGATGTGCAGGAAGAAAATACAGGTGAAGAACTTGCAGGAGAAGAAAGAGAGACTGCTGAGACTGACCCGGGGCAGCTCGGAGACGATGCAGAGTCTCCCCTTGAAAAGATGATGTCCGATTCTTCGGTTTTTAATGTTGACGAATATTTTGAAGAAAGAAGCAGCGACGGAAGGGACCTCGGATATTTTGTAAAGGGGACGAATGTTCCGCTTTCTTTTGAACAGTTTGCGAGCAAAACCCCCGATATCTATGACCATCTTTTATGGCAGTTGAGGTTGTCCGACGCCAGAGATGACATTAAGTTTATAGGAGAAGCTGTAATAGGCAATATAGATGAGAACGGCTATCTCGCGGCTACGGATGAAGAGATCGCAGCAAGCATAAATGATAATATTAGTAATGTAAGAGATGCTGTTGACATTGTACAGAGTTTTGATCCGCCCGGCATAGCTGCAAGGGATATTAGAGAGTGTATGATACTGCAGCTGAAACTGTTGGGGCTTGCCGGAAGTCTTGCCGAGAGAATTATTGCGAACAATATGGAGGAGCTTAAAAAGAAGAACTATCAGCAGATAGCGCGGCTGTGCAATGCCTCAGATGATGAAGTGCTGGCTGCCGTCAAGGTCATTGAGGGGTTGGAGCCGAGGCCGGCAAGGAATTTTTTTAGTACGAATGCCGATTATGTTATACCCGATGTATTTGTGGTCAAGACTGATGACGGCTATCAGATTGTTCTGAACGAGGAAAGACTGCCGAAACTGAGAATAAACAGCTACTATAAAAAACTCCTGCTTCAGAAGAATTCTTTTTCAAAAGAGGAAAGGCAATTCCTTGATGAAAAATTGCGCTCTGCCTCTTGGCTGTTAAAAAGCCTTGACCAGAGGAACAGGACGATATACAGGGTGACAGAGAGCATAATTAATTTTCAGCGGGATTTTTTTGACAGGGGTGTCCAGTATATGAAGCCTTTAAACCTCAAAAATGTTGCGGTTGAACTCAGCCTGCACGAAAGCACTATCAGCAGGGTTACGTCCAATAAGTATATGTCATGCAGTCATGGTGTTTTATGTTTTAAGTTTTTTTTCTGCAGCGCCCTGCAGAGTGATACGGGATCGGTTTCCTCTACCTCTGTAAAGGACATCATAAAGAAGATAATCTCAGAGGAGGATCATGGAAAACCGTTGAGCGACCAGCGCATCACCGAACTCCTTAAAAGCCAAAACATAGCAATAGCAAGGAGAACAGTTGCAAAATATAGGGAAGAGCTTAAAGTCCCGTCGCAGCACCAGAGAAAAAATAGATTTAAAGGGAGTCAACTATAAAGAATTCTCCTTAATTTGGAATTTAACATTATGAGAAAGCA
>JASEHP010000160.1 GCA_030018605.1 Thermodesulfovibrionales bacterium | reverse complement strand
ATGATATTAAAAAATAATTTGCTATTTCTGGACACCGTTTTTTGTAATTATGCCGCATTTTTCTATTTAGCACAACTACCAGCCGGAAGCATAGACGTTCAATACATGCACAATCATAACCCCTGACTTTTAAACCCCGATCTCCTCAAGCTTTATATCAAACACCAGATTCTTTCCTGCGAGCGGATGGTTGCAGTCCATGGTGAACGCCTTTTCTGTTTTGCCGATGACTTTGACCGTTATAGGCATGCCGTCCGCCCTGTACATCTGAAGTTCCTGCCCTATTTCAGGGTTAAAGTTCTCAGGCGCCTTGTCTCTGCCGAATTCAAAAACTTTTTCTTTCGTATGAATGCCGTATCCTTCTTCAGCGGGAATTCTGATTGTCTTTTCATCTCCGACTCCCATTCCTATAACGCCTTCTTCCAGTCCCTTCAAAAACTCTCCTCCGCCAACCTTGAATTCCAGAGGAGCGCCGCCCTCGGAAGAATCAAATACCGTCCCGTCTTCAAGTTTGCCTGTGTAATGGATGTTAATTGTGTCTCCTGCTTTTACCCTTGCCATTTTTTCTCCTTTAGAATTTTAACCTAACCAAAGTCGCAGGCGCGAACATATTATGCCTTGACTTATCCCGATGTCACTTCCTTCCGAGAACATTGTAATACTCTATTTCAAGCAATCTCCGCTTTTTATCAACGCCTGATGAGTAGCCTCCGATTGAGCCGTCAGACTCAATTATCCTGTGACAGGGCAGGACTATCGGAATCGGGTTTCTGCCGAGCGCCTGTCCTACAGCCCTGCTTCCCTTCGGGCTTCCTATTTTTTCAGAAAGCCATTTATAAGTGCGCGTTTCTCCGTATGGAATTTCTTTTAATGCAAGCCAGACTTTTTTCTCAAAATCCGTGCCTTCCAAAAATACAGTGCCTTGCTTAAAGTCTCCACTCTTGCCTTCAAAATAGCTGTTCAGCTCTTTCTTAAACGCTTCCGGTGCCACTCCCCTCCTGCAATCCGGTTTTTCAAAAGACACGCCTGCGAGATTTTTCCCTGAAAATAAAAGGAACAGCCTTCCAACAGGGCTTTCAAAGATATCAAAAAAAAGTTCGCTGCCTGATTTTTTTGTCATATACTATTCTGCTTATTTTATCACAAGATGCATCCTCTTCCCTATCTCCTCCCAGTCTTTAACCTCCTCAGCTCCTTCCACCTCGTTAAAACTGAACGCCTTCGTTTTGAATTCCCTTGCTGATTCTATAACTGTTTTACTGCCGATTAGAAATTTTATCTTCAAGCCCTTTTTATCAGCTTCCTCAAACACAGCCCCTTCCCTCCACGGAAGCAGCGGCGCTTCCGCGAATTCGTTGTCCTTCAGCAGTTTTTTTAATGTCCTGCTATCAAGAATCCCAGCCTGAAGATACACAACAGGGAATCGCTTTGCTATTGCCTTGATTGTTTTCTGGCTGTTTTTTGCCGGTCTATCTGACATCGGCGCAAAAATGCTTCCTTCAACATCAATAAAAACAATGCCGGAGCCTTTCTTAAGGGAAAGCAGGAGACCGCTGTCTTTATCCTTACCTGATACCACGGAGACTTTATACAGCCCTGATTTTTTTGCCCTGAATTCCTTAAAAGCGGTACCGTCGCCGCCTGAAAGCGACCTGCCTAATAATTTCCCATTGACGGAAAATTCAACCATCTGCCCGCCCTTGGTGAATATCCTTCCCTTTGTTACTGCCTTGAGCATTACGGAATCGCCTTCAACGCAGACTGCATCATGGAATACAACCGCGGCATACGAATAGTCTGAAACAAACAGGATACATACAAATAAAGAAAAAACTTGGAGTAAAATCTTCATTAGATCATAAGATACACAACTTTGCATATAACCCATGCAAACAGAGCGGTTGACGGCAGCGTAAAAATCCATGCCATAACAATTTTCCCGGCAATTCCCCATCTGACAGCAGACAGCCTCTTTGTTGCCCCGACACCCATTATGGCTGTAGCAATAACATGTGTTGTGCTCACAGGAAGACCAAGTTGGCTCGCTCCAAGAATAATGGCTGTGGCTGAAGTCTCTGCGGCAAAGCCGTGAACAGGCTCCAGCTTTAACATATGAACACCCATAGTCTTGATTACCTTCCAGCCCCCCACTGCGGTACCAAGTCCCATTGCAAGGGCACATATAAGGATGACCCAGAAGGGGACGTCTACAGAGTGAATCACTCCTCCGCTCACCAATGCAAGGGTAATGATTCCCATTACCTTCTGCGCATCATTAGAGCCATGGCTGAATGCCATAAAGCCTGATGAAAGAAGCTGCAGTCTGCCGAAGTGTTTATTAATTATCCCTGATGGCAATGTCCCGAAAAATTTCAATACCCATTTCATAAGGAAAAAACCGAATATTATTCCAAGAATAGGAGAAACCAGCAAAGAGGAGAATATCTTCATTAATCCCGAAATATTAAAAATCTTTGTTCCGCCGTATGCAACAGATGCGCCTATAAGCCCGCCTATCAGCGCATGCGATGCGCTCACAGGCAATCCTAACCTTGTCATTGCCGTATTCCATGAAAAGCCGGCAAATAGCGCTGCTGCAACCGCTATCTCTGTGACAGCCTTTGGATCTACAATATCCTTCCCGATTGTCTTTGCTACTGCAGTTGTAAGAAATGCCCCCAGAATATTCATCCCGGCAGCAAGCAATACTGCACTTTTAGGGCTTAATACTCTTGTTGAGACAACAGTCGCAATTGCGTTGGCAGAATCATTCCAGCCGTTGCTGATATCAAAAAGTAAGGCAAGTACAATGATAAGTATAATTATTTCAGGCATGCTTGAGAACTATCGCCTCAAGGACATTGGCAACATCTTCGCATTTGTCGGATGCGTCTTCCAAGTGTTCGTATATTTCTTTCCACTTTATTATAAGAATAGGGTCTTTCATATCGTCAAAGAGTTTGCCAAGGGCATCCCTGAAGTCTCTGTCTGTCCTGTTTTCCAGCCTGTTTATCTCAATGCAATACTCCTGCACATGGGAATAATTCTTTTCTTTCAGTTTTTTTATCGCTTTGTGTATAGCCTCGGCAGTTGTTAGCAGGTCTTTTGACATAGAAATCGCTTCTTTTGTGGATTCTTTTATCTTGAAAACTACAAGCCTGTCAACGGCGCCCCATATAAGATCAAGGACATCGTCAAGGCTTGATGCAAGGGCATGTAAGTCCTCCCTGTCTATGGGAGTGATAAAGGTTTTGTTGAGTTTTTTCATTATATCGTGGGTCAGCATATCGCCGTCCTGCTCAACTTCGTATATCTCCTTGACCCTCGCTTCAATATTGTCAAAGTTTTCCATAAGAGAAACAAGGAGAGTGGCTGCTTTCGTGACATTTAATGCAGCCCTGTCAAAAATCTCGAAAAAGTCTATTTCTTTAGGAAAGAATTTCATATCTGTTTTTGTTATTTAATAGTATATAAGAAACAAAAGCGTGATGTCAAACAAACGCATTAAATCATCTAAAATGTAACCGAGAAGGTACTGGTTAAATCATCTAA
>JASEHP010000015.1 GCA_030018605.1 Thermodesulfovibrionales bacterium | reverse complement strand
AACCCTTGAGAATAAAGCCCTGATGAGATTTTACAGAAAAGACTTGACAATGCCCCTGTTTTAGCCGTTTGTCTCGCTTCAGCAGAGCGGATACGCTGACAATGACAGGAGCAGCATTTTTCAGCAGCGCCTTCGGTGCTTTGTTGCGCATCCGAAATCTGCGCAATAATAGCTGAAATAAAAGCCGCTGCAAACAAAGTCAATACCGACAGCAGTCTGAAAATTTTATCCTGCTTTTTATTCTTCATTAAGTTTAACCTGCATAATTCATAAAACCTTGCTATTGCAATAGTCCGGCTTTTCAATATGCTACTTAGCCCCTGCATTCATGAGCAGCTTGACTACCTTATCCTTTTTTTCTTTTTTTGCATATTTCAGTGCGGTCTCTCCATCATTGTCTTTTGCATTTACCTCTGCGCCCTTATTTATCAGCAAGGACACGGCGCCCATGCGCCCCCTCAGAGATGCGAGCATCAGAGGAGTAATGCCGTCCCTGTCTTTTGAATTCACATTGGCCCCGCTGTCAAGCAACATTTTCATTACAGGGGTATTCCCGGATACTGCCGCATACATCAGCGCCTTTGAGCCGTTGTTGTTTGCGGCATTTACATCAGCGCCTTTATTTATCAGGGTCTTCACGATTGACGGATTCCCAGTTGCCGCTGCCGACATCAAAACAGTATCTCCATTGATGTCCTTTGCCTTTACATCAGCGCCTTTATTTATCAGGGTCTTCGCCATATCCGCATTTCCTGCAGAGACCGCAATCATCAATGCCGACAAGCCCTTTTCATTTCTTAAATTCACATCAGCCCCATTTCTGATCAGCATATCCACAAGAGGTTTATTGCCGAGCATCACAGCGCCTATGAGGGTGGTATCGCCGTAAGTGTTAACTGCATTGATATTAATGCCTGCCTTGATGAACAACTCCGCAGCCCTGACATCGCCCTTTTTTACGCTTTCCATAAAGCTTTTCTCATTGAACTGATAGCCTGCTTGAATCAGTTTTTGTCGGGCGCTATCTTTGGCATCAGCACAGCTTGTCAAAATCATATTAAATGTTAGCAGCAGTGCAAAACATATCTTTTTTATCATCACATTGACCTGCCTTCAGAAATAATCTCTATTCTTTTAACTTCAAAACCTGCTTTTAAAAAAGCATTTTCCATTTCCTTTTCACTTGTTTGCGCATCATCAAAGCTCACTGTAACCGTACGTTTTATCTCATTGGTATCCACTTTTACAACCCCTTTCAGACCTTCAATGGCAGAACTTGCCCTTTCAGCAGTACCGGCTCAGGTAACTCCGGGGACGGTCAGCCGCACGGTCTTATCAGAAGCATACGCCGTAATGCTGCCCATAAAAAATACAAGCAATCCGCATATAAAGACAGTGCAAACTTTTCCAAGCTTTTTTGCCATCATCTGCTTAATTCCTCCGTATATATGTTTTGCAGAAACGGTTTCCAGGCATTTCTCCTCAAACCGAACTTTTCAAAATAAATGACGCTGGCAGGACATCTTTCGCTGCACATGCCGCAACGGATACACCTGCTTGAATCATGGGAAATAACAGAATCTCCCGGCTCATGCCACTTGCCGCCAGAGAAGAATTTTTCATCTGCATAGTTATCATCACCGTAAAGCCTTATCAATGCAAGGCAGTCCTGCGGACAGACATCAACACAGCCCCTACAGTAAATACATCTCTCAGTGTCCTGCGTCCAGTTGTTGTTGCACTGCATGCATCTCTCCGTCTCTCTTATTGCAATTTCTTTTGTAAAACCCAGTTCTAATTCTATGTTTATTGACATGAGGCTTGCAGGGGGAGGGATTATCACCTGACCTGACGGGGAATAGGCTTCCCAGTTATAAATATGCGCTTTTTTTAGCTTGTACTGTTTAATGTGGTCTTCAACAGCGAATTCCTGTTCTTCCCTGTTTTCTGCAAGGCTTTTGCCTCTGAGATACCTGTCAATAGAAATTGCTGCCTTATGCCCTGTTGCCACTGCGCTGATTATTGAAAGAGGTCCTGTAACTGCATCTCCGCCTGCGAAGATGTAAGGAATCTTTGTCTGGAGCGTTTCCGGATTTACAACAATCCTGCCTCTTTCAACAAGCCCCTCATAGCCGAGTGAAAAGCCATGATCAAGTGTCTGTCCTATAGTTGTTACGACAATATCTGCTGTAATGTATTCCTTTACGCTTTCGTCAACCTGAACATCAAAGCGCTTGTTTTCAAGACTTTCATAAACAGAGGTAACGCCTTTGAAAATAATGCCCTTTATCCTGTCATCCCCAACAAATTGAGACACTGACCTTGAGAAATGAAACTTAACTCCTTCTTCACATGCCCCTATGTATTCATGCTCGCTCGCAGGCATGTGGTCTTTATGCCCGGGCTCCCACTTTTCGAGACAGGCAACATGAACCTCTTTTGCTCCGAGCCTTACAGCAGTCCTTGCTGCGTCCATCGCCACATTGCCGCCGCCTATAATGAGCACGATATTGCCGGTTACAGGCTTTTCAGTTACAGCAGCCTTAAGATATGTCAGACCATCATACACACCCTTTACATCCTCATTTTCAATGCCGATCTTTCTGCTTTTCTGCATCCCTGCTGCGATAAAGATTGCCTCAAACCCCTGCTCTTTAAGTTCATCAAGGGTGATGGTATTTCCTATCTCCACACCTGTCTCTATCTTTACTCCAAGCTCTTCAATAAAGCTTATCTCAAGCTCTACAATGTCTTTCGGAATCCGATAATTTGGAAGGCATGTCATCATGAGTCCGCCGGGCTTTGTATCCCTTTCAAAGACGGTAACATTGTATTTCATTATTGCAAGGTCATTTGCAGCAGCTAATCCAGCAGGGCCCGAGCCGACAATGGCAACCTTTTTGGCATTTTCGGGAATCTCATTTTTGAAAATTTCCTTCTTTCTTTCCTTGATAATTGTTGAGTAGTCTGCTGCAAAGCGCTTGAGAACCATTATCTGAACAGCTTTTTTAGCGTCAACGTTTGTTCCCCTTATTATCTGTCTGTTGCATTCCGACTCACACGGATGCATGCAGACCCTTCCACAGATGGATGGGAACATATTGGCTTCCCTGTTTATCATATATGCCTCATCATACCTGCCTTTTGCTATTAGTTCTATATATCGCGGAATATCTGTAAGCGCAGGACATGCCTTTTGGCACGGCGGAAGCTTTTCATTTATTATCTGTTTCAAATTGTTTTCTATTTCGTTACCCATGCATCCACCTCATAGCGGGGACTGTCCCCCCGTCTTATTTCGCGCATCTGAAGCCTATATACGCCTTTGTATCTTCAGGTATGCTCTTGCGGACAGTGAAAGTAAAAACAGCATCCTCAGCGTCTATATAGCCGCCTCCTCTGACAGATTTATATATCTTTTTCTCGTCATACCAGTTATCAGTCCACTCCCTCACATTGCCTGCCATGTCATAAATGCCGTAGGGACTCTTGCCCGACTCATAGCTTCCAACAGGTACAGTTCCCTTTATGCCTGCTTCACGCGTATTTGCCTTTGCTTTATCAAACGCCTTTCCCCATGGATAGAGTCTTTCATCTGTTCCCCTCGCAGCCTTTTCCCGCTCTTCTTCAGAGGGAAGTCTTTTGCCTAATGCCTTGCAATAAGTATTTGCGTCATGCCATGACACATTTACGACCGGGTGTTTTGCCTTGTCAGGTGGAAATTTGTGGTCATGCTTCACTTTTTTGTAAGCCTCATTTGTAACTTCGTATTTGTCAATATAGAATGCCTTAAGGTCTATTGTCTCCTGCGTGCCTTCATCTTTATCGCCGAATATGAACTTGCCTGCCGGCACTAAGACCATTCCATCAACTTCTTCATGTCCAGCAAACGCGGTCCTAATGCTCGCATGCAGCATGATTATAAAGGAAACAACTATCACTGCCGAGATCACGCCTGCCATGCCGACTTGCCGGTTATCTTGAAAATATTTAGATTTCATTGTATTTCCCCCTTAATCTTTGACTCTTCTTCGTTTCTTTTCCGGTTCTTTCTTTTCTTCCACCTTATCTTCAGTTTTCACCTTTGCCTTTGTCTTACTTTTGAGGACTGTAATCCTTCCCTGCATGGAATGTATAGGGCAGTAATAGTCCTGCACTACCGCATCATCAAAAGTGAAATTAAATTTATGGTTTTCGAGCAAAAACGGAGAGAAATAACGGTTGTCATGTTTCATATCCGCGCCTGATATAACCCAATGGCCGTATGGCATTTTATTTATCCAGAGCACCGTGTCGCCCTCATAGATTATCAGCTCATGGGGATGATAATTAAAGTCCTTAATCTCCACTATATGAACCTTTTTTTCCTCTGCGTAAGCCGCGCCTGCAGAAATTACAAAAGTCAGCAATATTAATAAAAATTTGAAATTTGAAATCTGGAATCTGAAATTTTTCATTCCAACTCCCTTTCCTCCTTCTGATGATATTTCAACTGCACGGGGATGTGGACTCTCTTGAATCTCTCCTTATGAGAGAATTTGTAATCCTTGCCTGCAATAGGCGCATTAGGATTATGGCAGTTCATACACACGGCCTTCAGGTCAATAATCAGCCCTGCCTTTATAAGCTCTCCCCTTCCATATGTCCTGCCCTTTTTTAGCATTACAGGCACATATTCCTCTCCCGGACCATGACACATCTCACAGCCCACACCAGCAAGCTGCGGGGTCTCTGCCTGGCTCTTAAAGCCGCCCTTTGAGCCGTAACCCGTTGTATGGCATTTCAGACACTTGGCATCCGCCATATAATCTTTGTCTGGATTGATACCAATCTTTTTCTTTATTTCTACTGCCGCACCCGGCTTTAACACTTCAATAGCGGATGCAAGCTTTGTATTTTTCCATGATTTATATTCTTTTAAATGACAGGATTTGCAGGCCTCGGAGCCTACATAAGCAGGTTTCCCTTCATTGCCTGATGATATCCCGGTGAGATAAAATCCGCTGAGCAGCAGTGTCATGACCAATATCAATGTCCTTTTCATTAGTTAGCGTCCTTTCTTTTCTTCAGCCATTCCTGGCTTGTATGATGGAACAGCAAGGCTCCTGACATAACTGAACACATCCCACACCTCTTCATCGCTAATTATAGTCTTCCACGGCGGCATTATATGGGAAAAATTTCTTGACTTGCCGCCTTCTTTTATTACATCAAAAAGCTCGTCATCAGGCCTTTTGTTCATATATTTACCTTCAGTGTGGTTCCTCGGCATAGGGTCAAACTGCTCTATCATTCCCCTTGTGCCGTCTCCCGCTCCTGTCTCGCCATGACACGGCACGCAGTAAGCATCATAAATCCTCTTGCCTTTTTTCGGGTCTCCCTTTTGGGAGTAAGCGATTGCTGCAACTGCCAGTATTAGCGCCAGCGTCAGCGCAGCTATGACAACATGTCTTGTTTTCTGCATCTTCCTTTGCTTCTCCTTCTGATTTGTTTTCAGGCAGGGACGAATTAATTCGCCCCTGCCTGAATGATTTTACTTCTTGGGAACCCAATTGCGGTTAGCCTTTGTAATGTCTGTACCGCTTGCCTTTTTTACTTCTTCCTCATCCTTCTTCGTATTAGGATCTTTTGAAAGATCATACTTCATGGATTCAGGATTCGGAGATGTATAATATTCGTCCTTAAACACAGCAGGGTCTGTCTGCCAGAAACCGCCTCTCTTCCAATCATAATAGGAGCCGACCTCCCGGACATCTCCGAGAGATGTGCCAGAAACTACGGGCCTCTTTACTCCGCCTGTGAGGTCTTTGTCTTTTCTGTCAATGAGAGCTGTGTATCCGTTCTGCTCGAGGTCCATATACCTGAAGGCGTTGTATGCCTTGCTCTTTGACAGCAGGGACTTTATCTCGCCTGCATTAAACGGCCTTGCTCCTATGTGGGTTGACGTCTGAAGGACATCTCCCTTTTCCGTGACCATCTGGTTTAATTGGAAATTGATGGGCAGCCCCGATCTCTCGCTCTCCATAAGAGGCACATTCTTGTTCTCAGCCCTCATGAATTGCGTCTCTCCGAGGCCTGCCGCGTTTCCGTTCTGGTGGCACTTCTCGCATGTCCTGACAGCGGTGCGCGTGGTATGAGGCGCGGCAGGGTTCATGATGAGACCGATCTTGCCGTCCTTTGTCTTTGGTGTCTCGCTGTCTTTGAGTATCTGCGCCTTGACAGCCTTTTCAGCCTCAAGGAGTTCCGCCTTCAATGCCATTGCCTCTGCCGATGTCTTTGCTGCGGCGATCTTCTTTTTGATTTCATCAACCTTCTTTCCGGCATTCATGAAGTCCTGCCCTATATGGCTGACAAAATACTGGAACTGAGGCTTAAAGATGCTGATCTTTCCTCTTGAGTTGTAGCCGAGCGCTACATCTTCCCAGTTTCTCATTGTCCATGCCGAATACCAAACGCCGGTGGTCTTCTCGCCTGTAAGCCAGTTCATGGTCTCAGGAACCGCAGGTTTATCAGCCTTTATTGCAAGTATGTGGTCGTTAGGTGCGCTGACCTCATCGCCAAGACCCTGACCGTGGAAGGAATAAAGCAGGAACATTGTCTGCGGATCGGGCTCCCTCCATCTCTTCCATTTTGCATAACCTGTATAGTCCTCCCTCATGAGGTGGAGTCCCCAGTCCTGCGGCACAAACCTTGAGTGGCAGGCATGGCATTCCATCTTATTCATATGAGCAGAGACCTGATGGTTTGCAGGCTGGTCCTTCTTATCTGCAAGTAACGGCACTATATGCTTTTTGCCTGTAACCTTTGAGGTAAGGACGAGCTTTCCTCCCTCTTCCTTAACATTGGCAAGGAGAGTTCCGCCCGAAGTTGCTACAATTTTATCGCCTGCCTTCACCATGTAATTAGGATTGGACTTGGCAATCTTAACAGCAGCAGCGTCAGCAGCCATTGTCTTTGGCTTTGAGGTCGGCGTGCCGTGGCAATCCTGACACCTTACCTTCACAGCCTGATGTGACTGGTCATAGCTCTTGCCGTCTCCCATAACCTCTGACTGACTGTGGCAGTCAATACATGCCATTCCCTTTTCATAGTGAATATCGGACTTCAGGTGATGCTGCTCAATGCCGTAAAGTGTTGCAGGGGACTTGCCCTTTTCCCTCGGAGAGCGGTACATCTGCTCATAGTCATGCTCTGCAATTCCGAGATACTCAGTGCCCGACCTGTTTCCACTGTGGCAGCGGGCGCACTGCATAGTTGGCACTGCAGAGGTGAACTTGTGCACTATGGGATAGCCGCGCTTTGTGGACGGATGCATTCCGCTGACATCAATCTTGGCAGGGGTCTGGTTGGCTGCGCTTAATATAGCCTTGTCGCCTGTCTTTGTCTTTCCGTCATTGCCGTACACCATGTGGCAGGCAGCGCACCCTGTTGCACGGTAATCTCCCATCCTGTGCGGTGCTGGGCTGTTTAAGTGACACCTTGCGCATTTTTTGCCGAGGAAGTCATCCACCAACTCTTTTGACTCTGCATACTTCGGCAGCGCTTTGAGACCTCCAACCGCCTTTGTTGCATATTGCGCCTTCGGAGAATCCTGTGCGCCCCATGCATAGCGAGTGCTGTTTATCTCTCCTGCTGCAGTTGCCATTAGAGAGCTGCTTACGTGTCCGACATGGTCTTTATGGCATTCGCCGCAGACCTTCTGGGCTACGGTCAGATCCGATGGATTTGACATCATATTGGAATGGGCTGCCTTCATGTCTGCTGCATTGGCATCTCCGCCGTGGCACTTTGTGCATGCAAACTTATGATTGGCGCTTATTTCCTCTATACCTTCGTGACAGGTGAGGCATTTTCCGTTTCCAGTTGCCTTTTCGGTCTTGCCGAACACCTTATCCATAGGGAAATCGAGCTTTGTATAGGACCCCCATAAATTTCCAGATCTCGGCTCCGTGGCTGCGAACTCTATGCCGTCAAAGGTGAGATTCTTTTTGCCTTCATTGTACTTGTAAGGATCTGCAAAATCCGCCTCTTCGTCAATGGGCTTTACAACCTTGCCTTTGACCATTTCCTGCGCAACTGCGAATCCGGCTATCAGGCAGAAGATTAAGGCAAGAATCAGTCCTTTATGCAGTGTTCTTACTTTCATCTTGCCACCTCCTTTGAAGCCAGCATGCCAGACTTGCCGCCGATAGATGCGCTCTTTGATGCCTTAAGGCTGTCCTGCACCAGCTTCTTATGTTTAGGCGTGTCTGCCTTTTTGTAGCTGCCCTGAATATTCTTGTATATTGGGTCATCATATTTATCATGACATGGCAGGCATGTTCCGACCTTCAGTATCCTGTTTATCTCCTTTTGATTGAATGGCCGCGCTCCTATATGGCTGGTGGATGAAATCTGCTGACCCTGAGGCGTTACGATGGTCTCAAGAGGGAAGTTGGGTGAAAGTCCCGATTTCTTCATATCGTAGAGGTATTCAAACTTATCGGATTTCCCTGTCTTGTCCTTTGCTATCTTGAGGTCTCCGACCCCAAGCCCCAGCGCCTTAGAACTCAGATGACAGTCCTCGCACGACCTTACCTCTCTCCTGATCGAGTGCGTTTGCATAGGACTCTGAACAATGCCGCTGTAGCCCTCCGAGGTCTTATAGACAAAATTGTCATACGGCTGGACAATCCTGCCCTTGTCTGTAACTGCATTAACCTGAATCTGGCACGCAGGCACATAAGTGGCAACCTTGCCCTTTGCATTGACTCCGAGGGTAGGCTCTAAAAACCTTACATAGCTTCTCCATTCGGGCCAGCCTCCGGGCGTCTTAACGCCGGTCAGCCAGTCGCCGCTCTTTGAGGTCTGGTCATAGTAGTCGTGACAGCCGTAGCACTGTGATGTCCATCTCGCATGGCAGGCATAGCACTCCATCTTCTCCTGATGCTGCGGGATTGAATGAGCGCCTTTCTTACCTGCTATAACGGCCATCTTATGCTCTCTGCCATCGAACTTGCTGATGAGGATCGGCTCGCCGTCAATTATCTTTGCATTGCTGTATTTATTGCCGCGCGCGGTAAGCACCATCTCGTCTCCGACCTTGTTCTTGTAGTTCGGCGATACCTTGCCGAGCCTGATTACACGGTCATTGGGGTCGGTAACCTTTGCTGTTTTGATGCCTTCCTTGTAATTTCCGTGGCAGTCCTCGCAGCGAACTTCAACCTGCTCGAACTTCTTCGAGTAGATATTGCCGTCTCCCATGACATCGAACTGGGTATGGCAGTCAATGCACTCCATGCCCTTTTCGTAATGCACATCCTTCGTGGGAGTGTTGTAATACTTGCCGTGGAACATCAGTTTGGATAATGCGCCGCTCTTGAAAGGCGTACCGTAAAAGTCCGACTCTATCCTTCCTTCAAAAGAGACTCCTGTTCTGCCGCCCCTGTTATGACAGTGAATGCACTGCTCCGCAGGTATGGCGACGGTCAACTGATGAACCTTTGGGTGCCCGGCCTTATCCTTTGAAATTGTAGGATCGTTGCCTTTATATTTACCGTCGTCGTCATAAAGCACATGGCATGCGGCGCAGCCCTGAGCTCTGGAGTCGGCAAATCCGCCGGGCGTCCTCTCTGTCCATAAATGGCACCTTGCGCATGACTTCCTCCACTGGCTGTCGGTCATCTCATTGCTTATCTCTATCTCGTTGCCCATGTCGTCTTTTGTCTTGAAAGAGCCGTCCTTGTTGCTGGGCATGTCCTTTCCCGTAAAGACCGGTATGGTTTTGATCTCTTTCATTGCCCCCCTGTGCTCCGGGATAATGCCGTCTTCGTCCTTTACTCCTACGGCGGCGTATTTTGAGATTTTTTCAGGCTGGGCCGCCCAGTTGTATCTCATGCCCGAGATCATTCCTGCCATAAGGGACATCATGGTCTTCCTGACCCTCGTATAATGATTTTTGTGCTCTTCCGGGTGTCCTGCATGACAGCCGCCCAAGGCGCATGACTGCTCCAATACCCTCAAATTTGACGGATTTCTGAGTTTCCCGCCGGAATTCCCGCCTGCAAGCAATCCCTTATGCGCCTCTGACTTAACTACAGATGCGCCATTGCCCCTGTGACATATAGTGCAGCCATAGTCCTTATGGAATGGGCTTATGTCCTCCACTCCCTGATGGCAGGAGAGGCATTTCTCTGTAACCTTGCCGTCCTTGATGTGCATTCCCGGGATGTCTTTCGCAGTTGCGGGCAGTTTAGACATCTCAATAACCTTTTCAATTACTGCAGGCTCTTTTTCGAGCCATGCCTTTTTCTTCCTTTCGGTCTTCTCTTTGGCTGCCTGTTCTTCAAAATATTTCTTCTGCCATGTCTTCCATTCATCATCAGAACTTGCAGTTGCTTGTGCATTGACAGAAGAAGTTGAATAAACGGATGCCAGCGAAAAACCGGCAAGGACGAAAAGGCAGAGCATCAAAAACAGAAGCCTTTTCCTTCCCTTCGATTCACCGCTCATCTTTTAATCCCTCCTTTCCTTTAAATATACGACATAGAAAATTACAACCTTTCATATCATATGTCCGCTCTCACCCCCTTTCGCCCTCTTTATTTAGGGCCTTTGCAGTTACAGAGCCTCCGCAGATAAAGCACTAAAGAGTCAATCTGCGTTTCGGTAAAGGTATAGCCCCAAGGCGGCATGTATGTTGACTTGGCCACTTCCCTGCCGCCGCCATAAATGGTGTCGAACAGTTTTTCATCCGTCCTCTTGGACATCTCCACGGCATCCGTATGATTGGCAGGCTTGGGGTCAAGGGTGTCTGCATTAAAGCCCTTGCCGTCGCCCTTTTCTCCGTGACACGGCGTGCAGTAATGTTTATAAAGCTTCTCCCCCTCCGCTACCGACCCTTTTGAACCGGCTTTTTTTTCTTTTGCGTCGGCAGCTATTGCGATAAACGCAAAACAAAGGACTGCCATTATTAAGATGACCATTATGATAAAAAGTTTATTGTGGTGTTTTATGTCTTTTTGCATTTTATCTTCTCCTTACTCAACGATGAGGAATCTCTCTTTGCCCATTGTCATGAGATAATCGAGCAGCATCTCCTTATCCTTCCCCTTGAACTTGAACCTCGGCATTATCACATCGGGCTGGATTGCCTGAGGGTTATCCAGCCACTTCTCCACCCACTCCCTCTTTAAGCGGCTTGCCATGTCTGTATGCTCCGGGCCTACCATTCCTCCCTTTCCTTCAAAGAGGTGGCAGCCGAGACAGGCAAGCTCCTTTTGATACAGCTTCTCCCCCTTCTTTATGTTTTCTACAAAGGTATTCTTCTTCTGAGAGAAGTTGTAAGGATACGGCTCTTTGGCGACAAACGAGAGATACTCTATAATAGTATTAATCTCTGCGTCTGGAAGCTTGAAATCAGGCATCCTGGCCTCTTGCATAGGTCTTATCCGGGACGGAGATTTCAAAAATGCAAAGAGCCATTCAGGTCTTACTTTTTTGCCTTCCTGAGTGAGGTCCGGGCCTACCTCTCCGCCCTTCTTGTTTATCTTGTGGCAGCCGAGACAGTTCTTCTCCTCAAGGAACTTACGGCCTCTCATTTGCATTGTTGTTGCGTCATTGAGTCTCTTTGCGTAGTTCTGGGGCAGAGGCTCTTTTCTCAGGCTCATAAGAAATGTAACGAGCGCCTTTGCATCATCTTCCTTGAATCCGAAATTCGGCATCTTTGCTATTATTTTTTTTGTTGCGAATTTCCTCGGCTCCATGACCTTGATCTGAAGCCATTTCTGAAGGGTTTTATCGTCTGCTTTTACATCTCCCCACGCCAGTTCGTCAGTTCTCTTGCTGCCTATGCCGTCATGTTCAGGGGCATTGAATCCGAGCGGGAATTTCTCTATTTCATGACAGCCTGTGCAGCCTTTGTCCTTAACCAATTTTCTGCCTTTTTCTATATTGGCAGGGTTTGTTGATACAGCAATGCCTTTGCCCGTCTGCTTTTTAAAGGTGTTAAGATATGCCACAATGTCCTGGATCTCTCTTTCAGGGATCCTGAGATTCGGCATCGGGGTGTCGGACTGATACACCTTGGGATTCTTTAACCAGTGAACTAACCATTCAGGCGTTGCCTTTGCAGCTATACCTGAAAGATCAGGACCAAATGTCCCGCCCCTTTTATTTATGGTATGGCATGAAAGACAGCCGAGTTTGTTTACAAGAGATTCACCTGATTTAATCGCTTCTGGCTTATTGAGCCTCTCCCTCGATTTAGGTTCCGCTATCTTTTCTGTAGAAAGGCTTAGAATATATGAGGCTATAAGGCTAATCTCGTCATCTTTGAGCATAAAGTTCGGCATCTTTGTCTTTGGGAGGTATCCTTTAGGATCCTTAATCCATTCTGTTAGCCATGCATGATTAACTTTTTTGCTGATAGGTGTTAGCACAGGGCCTATCCTTTTAGGTCTCTCATAGCCCATAAGCTTATGACACCCAAGACAGTTGTTATCCATATAAAGCTTCCATCCCTTCATAAACTGTTCGCTGCCTGCAACAACAGTATCGAGAGGCAGCTTCTGATCAGCAAAATGGCACTTGCCGCATGATGCCTGTGCGAGGCTTCCCCTCAGAAGCGGCCTTAACCAATGCTCAACCTCACCGTGCGCATCTTTCACTGTAAGCGCAGCACCCTGACCGTCATGGCATACTACGCATCCGAATTTATTTACAGGATGGTTTTTTAAGTAATCGCCGGGGTGGGACTTGAAAGGGTGGGGCTTGTCTTCAAAACCTGTTTTTTCAACTCCCTGATGACATGTAAGGCATCTGTCTGCCTCCTTTAGCTCAACAAGCCATATCTGCTCAATCTTTTCGCTGCTGGACTTTATATTAGAAATGCTTATTTTAAGCCTTTCTATGTCCTCGTCTATGCCTTTAATTTTTTTAGGGTCTTTTGCCCCTGACCTTTCCGCCTGAAGTTTGTTGAGTTTTACCTCTGCAGCCTTCAGTTCGAGAGCCTTGAACTCCCTCTGATACCACTGCCACGGGTGTGTGAATTCTATTCTAACTGCAATTACAGCAACAGCAAATAAAGCAATAAACAACAAAAACAACCACAATCTCTGCCTCTTATTCAGCCTCATAATCTATAACTCCTCCCATTGCTCTGAAAATACCCCTCTCTGTCATTGTGGCTTGTCCGCAATCCTTCTTTAAGAAAGATTCCCGACAAGCGGGAATGACATTTTCATCCCCTTTTGTGCCGAAAACTTCGGCATGTAGGTTTCAGATATTGAACCACGGCGTTTCAAGCACATACCTGACATTAAAAAACAGTCTGAGTACTATTTTTATAGGCACAAAATACATCCCGAGCATTAACGTCATTACAATGATATATCTGACAACACCATGGTATTTGACAATGCCCTTTTTAATAAGTACAGGGATAATCATGCCTATGCTGAAATAGGCGCCGATAAAGGCAGCGCCTGCAAAAGGGCTGAAGCTCCACAGCTTCTCTTCTAGGTGTTTCTCTACTTCCCATGACTCCCATAGCCAGTAAAACTGCCAGTTAGGACCCCTGAGATATGTGCCGATGAATATCAAAATGAACCATAGCGCAAAACCAAAGAGATAATTGATCATGGCGAATTTGCGCCGTGAAAAACCGTACTGTCCGCCGACCGGATTGCGGTCAAGATAAGGCATAACCATTAATCCGACAATGATTATGGATGGAAGCACTACGCCTGCTATCCACGGGTCAAAATAAACAAGGAGTTCCTGAAGCCCAAGGAAATACCATGGCGCTTTAGCTGGATTCTCTGTCTTGCCCGGATTTGCGATCTCTCTCAGAGGCGCATCCCATAAAAACGACACCCCTATCAGAACAAGCGTCACAACGATCATTGCAACAAATTCTTTATAAATGAGGTCCGGCCAAACAAACCGCACTCCATTATTATTGTTGGCATCCTGTTCTTTATTCCCTTTCATTCATTCCCCTTTCTTTCAAACTCTGACTTATTTTTCTGCCAAATTGCCTCCTCACATTACCACCTGCTCCTATAAGGAAAAACCCCTCCCCTCCCGGACAGGGAGGGGAGTAAGAGGAGGATGTGAATGAGGCCGAATATATTAAAGCGGCCCTGATATGCCGTCCTTTCTTATTCTCCAGAAATGCACTCCCATGCCTATGATCATTATTGCAGGTATAAATACGACATGGAGCACATAAAACCTGAGCAGGGCGGCTCCTCCGATCTCTGTTCCTCCCAGAAGAATGAATGCGACATCATTGTATTTCGTTACCAGAGGAAATGGCCCTTCATGACCTAAAAACGGCGTAGCCTTTGCCATATTTGTGCCGACTGTTATCGCCCAGTAGGCAAGCTGGTCCCACGGCAGGAGATAACCTGTAAAGCTCATCAAAAGTGTTGAGACGAGCAGGGAGACGCCTATTACCCAGTTGAATTCCCTCGGCGGTTTATATGAGCCTGTGAGGAATACCCTGAGCATATGAAATATTACTGTCACCACCATTAAATGTGCGCCCCACCTGTGAATATTTCTGAGGAGATTACCGAAGGCGATATCGGACTGAAGATATTTCATATCCTGATAGGCGTATTCAGTGACAGGATGGTAATAGAACATTAGCAATATCCCTGTAACCGTCAATACAAGAAAGAGAAAGAATGTAATCCCTCCCATGCACCAAACATATCTGAATTTAGCAGAATAAGCCTTGACCTTTACCGGATGGAAATGCAAGACCCAGTTTGAATTGACCTGCAGGGACCTGTTCCTCTCCGTATCAGCATAGCCGTGTCTAAATAGTGATCTCCAGATCTGAGATTGAGTAATTTTCTTTTTCAGGATATCTATCAAATTCATCGCCCCCCCCGTTTATGCCTTTATATAAGAGTTTGGATTGTCAAAGTCTTTATTCGTATAAAGCACGCTCTTATCCACTATGATCTGTCCGTCATCAGCAACCGATACCTTATATCTGTCCATCGGCCTTGGCGCAGGCCCTGCGAAGTTCACGCCGTTGCTGTAATATTCGCTTCCGTGGCATGGACATTTAAACACCCTATCTTCTGGGAACCAGTTTGGAGTACAGCCGAGGTGGGTGCATTTTGCGAATATGGCATAAAGCCGTTTGTCCTCTCTGACAAGCCAGACCCTATGCTCGGCCTTAAGCTTCTCATCTACAAAGATTACGCCGTGTTTGTCCGGCGCTTCGGTAGTGCTGAAATCGCTGATTGCGCCTATTTTGAATGTTGAGGGCGGCTCAAATATTACACTTGGAAACAGAAATCGTGCCGTGGCTGCTACCAACGCGCTAAGTGATGCAATAAGAGCGCCCCAACCTACGAAGCTGAGGAATTTTCGCCTATTGATACCCTCTTTAGTGTCAGGACAGTGCGGACACCCTGTCTCCTTCAATTCCACTGAATTTCCTTCTGCCATTTTTAAAAAACCTCCTTTTACCACATGCCTGCTCTCTCATGTTAAAACTTCTCTTGCTGATAACATAAATTGACCCCATTAGAAAACAAGCTCCGTCCAATTTTCTAACAGGGTTGACCTTTATATATAGAAAGACAGAATTGACGCGGGAAAGTTCCAGAAGGAAGGGATTTTTGTGACAATAATCAGCAGTAAAATATTTAAAAGGCAGGCGGATTCGGGGGAGAAACCTTTAAGGGCGATACGTTAGCGCTGAACATTCCAATTATTTAAAGGCAATTTCAGGGCCGCGACGCGGTATCTGCCCTTTGCCTTTATTATGGATTAAAGGAGAAGGTTATCTTTCTTGCCTGCAGTTTATTTTTGAAAGCCAGCGGGCAAGCACATAGCTCAAATAAGCCCCTGCGATTGCGGATGCAATGGTAATAATGATTATCATAGATCTCAGATAGCTGACAGTCCTTATCATGCCTGTTAGAGAGCTTTCATTAATGGATATCCAGCCGTTCCCTTCAGAGTTGGTCGAGAATATTGGAGCATAAGAGCATACAGTGGCTTTTTTTATCATTATGTCTGCATTTCTTGAAAAAAATCTTTTGACTATATCAGCAGGATAATCCTTTTTTATATTTTCCCCCGTATTCAGATCCTCGGTACCGCCCCATTCCTTTTTTTTGTCGTAATGGAGCAAATAAAATCCATCGCTGTCAATAAGCATGGTTTTTGAGATGCCCGTTGCAGAGCTAACTTGCAGGCGCTGTAATATCTGCCTGGCGTCTACATTCGTTATAACTATTCCCCTTCTAAAGCCTTTTTTATCGCGCACAGTCACGGCGTATCTGATAACGGGCATGAATGGAACCTCTATCTTGCCCCATTCCTTATTCAGGTCAAGAGGCGATACATAGACAGAGCCTTTCGGAAACTTTATTGATTCCCTGAAATAATATCTGTCGGACTTGTCTTGAAGTTTATCATCAGAGACAGGTATGCCGTCATCTACCCTTACTATTTCCCTGCCTTTCTCATCTAAATACCTTATCTGATAATAGATGCCTTTGTGTTTTGAAAAAGAGACAAAAAGGTTTCTAAGTTTTTGCCTGTGAGCGCTGTCTCTTGTCTCAAGGAGGTCTTTAAGTTCGTCTGATTCAGAGAGGATTAGGACATCGGATTTAAACCCCTTCAGCGCAGACTGCACATCTCCTACTGTAGCCATCGTCTCCCGCATCATGCGGTCCATCTCAGCCTTTTGCATGTAAGGGACAACACCCTTAATCCCTACAGCAAAGAGCACCGGCAGGGGAACGAAGATGATCAAGAAGAATGCGCAAAACAGCCTTTTTCTAAGGTCAGGTTCTTTCATTATGCCGTCTCTCTTATCGCCATTGCATATGATTCGCCGTCTCTCTTCCAGCAGACCACCTTCATACCGATAAAATTTCCCACGTAAAAATCGTTTCCATCAATGCTTGTCTTTTTTAGTCTCGCTCCTGTTGATGCAGCAGGTTTTATATCGGCAATGTTGCCCTGGGTGTATACAAGTATCTCGTTGTCTCTTTTTACGGTCATATGCAATATTATAGAGTCGTCTCCCTTGCAGTCATTCTGCTGGATAGTAAGTCTCATAGACGATATTAGATTATCCTGTGTCCTGCCAAAATAATTAAGCACGGATGATACCTCGGATACCGCCGGCAGATTGCCGGTACCCGCATCTATCGTTGCAATGAGATTGCAGGCAGAAACATCAGGTTTTATAAAGACAAGATAGCCCACAAGCATTGCAAGAACTGAGATAGTGGCAATCCCCCATGAGAACTCCGGTCTTAATGTCCACGGCCTTTTTAACGGCTTTCCTGCAGAAGCTTTAATCTTGTAAAGGATAGCCTGTCTTAAGTAAGGAGGCGTTTCTATGTATAACTGGGACTCGCGCACAAGCTCCTTTGCAGAGATTAATTGCTTATATTCTGAAGCGCACTCAGGACATCTCTTCAAGTGGCCTGATACAAAGATTCCCTTAGCAGGATTTAGTTCGTCATCCGCATATTGACTTAACAACGGCTTTATAAACTTGCATTTGAAGCGCATAATCCTTCCTTCTTGCTATTTTATTATTTTATAATAAAAAGACAATTTTTTATGCAAAAAGTTCCATAAAAGCTTTTTCTTAGTATTCTGCCTTCTTTGATTTCTTCTCTCTATTACTTTCAATTACGGCATCTTTGACGATCTCTCTTGCTCTGTTGATGCGTGAGCGGACAGTGCCTACAGGGCATTGCATTACCTCCGCTATTTCAGCATAGCTCATACCTTCAGAATCGCAGAGGAGGAGGGCAAGACGGTATTCTATAGGCATTGTCTGGAGTGCATGGTGCAGTTTCCCTTCAAGACCCTTTAGTATAAAAAGATACTCGGGTGTCTCGTGATATTGGGCTTCATGTATATCCTCCAGAGAGACGGTTTCTGTTCTGCTCTGCAAAGACCTGCGTTGATTTATGAATGTGTTGCGCATGATTTTGAAGAGCCATGGCTTCGGCGCGACTACCTTTGTGCCTTGCGAGAATGCCTCGTAAGCCTTAAGGAAGGTCTCCTGCGTAAGATCATCCGCATCATCAGCGCTTCCAGTAAGCCTTAACGCAGTTCTGTAGATATCATTCGTATAAATCAGAAACCGCTCTTCAAAGACAACTTCGTGTGATTGGAAAAAATTAAACAATCCCATACGCAATTATGCTCTCAGTATGTATTCAGTATGTATTTTGTCCAGTTTAGCACAACAGGCAAGAAATTTAATAATACCGGCATAATTACTTTTTTCGGTGTCTGTTTTGGAGTATGGAGAGGATTAATTTACG
>JASEHP010000159.1 GCA_030018605.1 Thermodesulfovibrionales bacterium | reverse complement strand
TGGAGAAAGGTAGTTGCATGGGCAGGGGTCTTTGAAGTGTCAGCTCCTCCGATAGCAGCCGCTATTTTTTTGACAACATATTCTCGCTTTTCATTGTCTTTTGTCCCGAGCCTTGCCGCAATAATCGCCTGCCTGAGAAAACATGGATAACAGTCCAGATGAACCCGCATTATAAGCTTTGACCCTTTGACCCCTTGACCCTTTGACCCTTACTTAGCGCTTTTGCCTTCTTCTCAACTCCCTCTTCAAGCCTTTTTTTATGCTCTTTCAATTGCCTTACAATCTTTGCATCCTTTCTTCCGATAATCTCTGCGGCAAAGATTGCCGCATTTTTTGCTCCTGCCGTCCCAACAGCCATCGTTGCGACAGGAATTCCGGGAGGCATCTGCACTGTGGAAAAGAGGGAATCGAATCCTTGAAGAGGAGACGAATTAATGGGGACGCCTATCACAGGAAGTATTGTGTGCGCTGCAATAACTCCGGCAAGGTGCGCTGCTGCGCCTGCGCCTGCAATAATTACTTCAAACCCCTTTTTCTCTGCGCCCTTTGCAAGCTTCACCGCCCTCTCAGGTGAACGATGCGCTGACGCTATTGTTGTTTCAAAGGAGATTCCGAATGCTTTCAATATCTTTTCTGTTTCCTCCATAACCGGCAAATCGGAATCGCTTCCCATTATTATCAGAACCTTTGGTTTCATCTTTCCACCTCCTACGTATCAAAGGGTCATAGGGTCAAAGTGTCAAAGTTTCTGAAGCTCTGATACTCTGATGCTCTGATACTCTGACACTATTAATTCTTACTGATTGCTCTCTCCGCAATGTCTTTCCTGTAATGCATTCCCTTAAAATGAATCTTTTCTATGGCGTTATACGCTTTATTTTTTGCATCCCTTATGTCCCTGCCGAGAGCTGTTACTCCAAGCACCCTTCCGCCTGATGTTATAACCTTATTGTCATTAAACGATGTGCCCGAATGAAACACAAAGACATCATCCATTTTTTTGACATCATTGAGCCCTTCTATGACCCTGCCTTTTTCATATGCGCCCGGATAGCCTTTTGACGCTATTACAATACAGACTGAATGCTCCGGTCTCCATTCAAGATTGACGCTTGATAATTTTTCATCGGCTATAGCAAGGGCAACATCCACCATGTCTGTTTTAAGCCTTGTGAGAACAGGCTGGGTTTCAGGGTCTCCAAGCCTGCAGTTAAACTCCAAAGCGTATGGTTTATTTTCTTTTATCATAAGGCCTGCGTAGAGTATCCCTTTGTATTTTATCCCCTCTGACTGCAACCCCTTTATTGCCGGGCGCATAACCCTTTCCAGCACCATTGATTCAAGCTCTGGCGTAAGCACAGGGGCAGGGCTGTATGCTCCCATACCACCGGTATTGGGACCCTTATCCCCGTCAAAAATCCGCTTGTGGTCCTGAGAACTTACCATCGGAAGTATTGTTTTCCCGTCAGTGAATGCCATAAAGGATACCTCTTCACCCTTAATGCATTCTTCAACAAGCACCTTGTTGCCTGCATCCCCGAATGCCCTGTCTTTCATTATAAGTTTAAGCCCTGCTACTGCCTCATCAACGGTTTCCGCTACTATCACGCCTTTCCCTGCTGCAAGTCCGTCTGCCTTGATAACAATCGGGGCGCCCTTCATGCGGACATAATCTTCCGCATGAAGATAGGAAGTAAATACTTTATACTCTGCCGTTGGTATGCCGCAGCGCTTCATAAGGTCTTTTGCAAATACTTTGCTGCCTTCAAGCTGAGCTGCTTTTTTATTTGGCCCCACTATCTTTCTGCCGTTTTTTTCAAACACATCAACAATGCCGCTTGCTAACGGCGCCTCGGGACCTACAATAGTCAGGTCAATTCCCTCGTATCTGGCAAAATCAACAAGAGCGTCAAAGTTATCATCATCAAAGCTTATGCACTCTGCCAGCTCGGAAATGCCGGCATTCCCCGGACAGCAGAATATTTTATCTATATGCCTGCTCTGAGCAAGTTTCCATGCAATAGCATGCTCTCTGCCGCCGCTGCCGATAACAAGAACCTTCATGGTTATTTCCCTTCTCCTGCCTTTGTTAAATAATCGGCTATTGCGCTGTCATACCTTGATGTAAGCCTGAAGACCTTTTTCGCAAGTTCAAGCCTCGTCCTGTAACTGAGGTCTCCCTTAAGCTCTTTCATCTCCTTAATAATGCCGCCATAGTCATTAAAGTCTGTCACTACCGCAACATCCTTAAAATTTTTTGAGGCGGAGCGAAGCATTGTGGGCCCGCCTATATCTATATTTTCTATCGCCTCTGCAAATGTGACGTCAGGTTTTGCCACAGTCTCTTCAAAGGGATAAAGATTCACAACGACCATGTCTATCAGTTCAATCCCGTATTCCTTTATATCCTCCATATCTTTAGGGTTATCCCTCCTTGAAAGAAGGCCGCCGTGAACTTTCGGATGCAGCGTTTTCAGCCTGCCGTCAAGCATCTCGGGGAATCCCGTGTAATCAGAAACGTCTTTCACAGGGACACCAGCGCCCCGCAATGCCTTTGCGGTTCCTCCTGTTGACAGTATCTCAACACCCAGTGAATGAAGTGACTTCGCAAATTCAGCCAGCCCTTTTTTGTTAGATACGCTTACAACTGTCCTCTTTATCTTCGGCATTTACCCCCCCCGTTTTTATATAGTGTCAGAGGGTCAAAGCGTCAAAGGGTCAAAGTCTTAAAACCTTGATACTCTGACACTCTGATACTCTGACACTTTATTTTTTTATATATCCGTCATTCATAAGACTGGTATGCCTGCTGTCCCCTATTATCACATGGTCCAGAACCTTTATGCCTACAATCTCTCCTGTCTGCATAAGCCTCTCGGTTATTGCTATGTCCTCACGGCTTGGCGCAGGGTCTCCGCTTGGATGATTATGTATAAAGATAACAGACGCTGCCGACTCCTTTATTGCATTCTTAAATGCCTCTCTCGGATGAATGAGAGAATTTGTAAGCGTCCCCTCAGAAACCCTGCAATCCCTGAATATCCTGTTTTTTGCGTCAAGCATGGCGCAAAAGAGAATCTCTTTCTTAAGGTCTTTAACCAGCGGATGATAATAGGAATACACGTCATTGCTTGAAGAGAACACAGGGCCCTTAGCATCACGCTCCATAAAGAGTCTCCTCCCTAATTCAAATGCAGCCTTAATCTGCGCTGCTTTTGCATTGCCTATTCCTTTAAATGAAGCGAATTCTTTTATTGACGCGCTTTCCATATTTTTCAAATTTTTTAAAGAATCCAGCATCTCCATCGCGAGATCCATTGCGCTTTTTCCGCCTCCGCCTGTCCTCAGTATAATAGCGAGAAGCTGGGCGCTGGACATGTTAGATGCCCCCATACTGAGAAGCCTTTCTCTCGGTCTTTCTTCTTCGGGCCAGTCCTTT
Organism: Thermodesulfovibrionales bacterium; assembly: GCA_030018605.1. GTDB lineage: Bacteria > Nitrospirota > Thermodesulfovibrionia > Thermodesulfovibrionales > UBA1546 > UBA1546. Next base: position 115 of record JASEHP010000159.1, on the reverse strand, counting down.
ATGCTCTTGTATGACATAGGATTGAGAATTCTAACATCTTCGCATCTATTTTTCCAACACGCGCATTAAATCATCTAAAATGTAACCGAGAAGGTACTGGTTAAATCATCTAAAA
>JASEHP010000158.1 GCA_030018605.1 Thermodesulfovibrionales bacterium | reverse complement strand
TTTAGATGATTTAACCAGTACCTTCCCGGTTACATTTTAGATGATTTAATGCGTTCCGTATATAGCAAACTTAAATAAATGATATAATCTCTTAGTCAATCCATTCTCTTAGTAAGAGGTTTAATTTGAAAATAGCCTATTTTGATTGTTCTTCGGGAATAAGCGGCGACATGTGCCTCGGCGCGCTTATTGACGCCGGAGTTCCTGTAAAAAAACTGGAGAAAGAACTCCGGAAGCTTCATGTTAAAGGCTACAAGCTTATATCCCAAAAAGTTAAGCGTGCAGGATTCAGGGCAACAAAAGTTGGTGTAATTGAAAATTCAAAGTTGAAAGTTCAAAGTTCAAAAAAATGGAGTGATATTGAGAGAATAATTAAGGCTTCTTCCTTATCAGAGAGCGTTAAACAAAAAGGGCTTAAAATTTTCAAAGGGCTTTTTGAGGCAGAGGCAAAAGTACACGGCGAGACATTTGACAAAGCGCATCTCCACGAACTTGGCGCTGTTGACTGCCTTGTGGACATTATGGGAACTTTGATATGCCTTGAACTCTTAGGCATAGAAGAGGCCTATGCGTCTCCTGTCAATCTCGGAAGCGGATTTGTAAAAACAAAGCACGGCATTCTCTCTGTGCCTGCGCCCGCGACAATAGAAATCCTCAGATGCAAGGTGCAAGATGCAGGCATGCCACGCCCTGCAGAGCAAGGTCGGGGATGCAAGATTTATTCTAATGGAACACCCTTTGAATTGACCACGCCTACAGGCGCGGTAATCCTGAAAGAGTTATCTTCAGGATTTGGCAATATGCCTGATATGATTGTTGAAAGCATCGGGGTAGGCACCGGCAATAAGGACTTTAAAGAGAAAGCTAATGTTTTGAGGGTATTTATTGGAGAGTCCCGAGCTGCCCGGGTCTATCAGCCTTCAGCTCCTGCTGTCACAATTATTGAAACCACCATAGACGACATGAACCCTCAGATATATGAATACGTGATGGAAAGGCTGTTTAAGGCAGGCGCGCTCGATGTGTACCTGACGCAGTTGATAATGAAAAAAGGAAGGCCGGGGATAAAACTGACCGTGCTCTGCAACGGCAAAGATAAAGACAATCTGATGAAGATAATATTTGAAGAGACAACGACCATTGGATTGAGGTTTTACGAGGCAAATAGAAAGACTCTCGACAGGGAGATAAAACAGGTGAAAACAAAGTTCGGCAAAGTGAGTATCAAGGTCTCAAGATTAGGGAATATGATTGTCAGAAGAAGGCCTGAGTATGAAGACTGTAAAAAACTCGCTAAAAAAATGAAAATGCCTCTGGTTGAAGTGCTGAAAACAGCGTCAAAAGTGTCATAGTATCAGAGCATCAGAGTGTCAGGAACTTTGACACTTTGACACTACGCCACTAACATCTCAAGCAGTGCTTTTTGTGCATGCAAGCGATTCTCGGCCTGGTCAAATACAGCGCTGTGCGGCCCGTCCATAATCTCAGCCGTTATTTCTTCGCCCCTGTGCGCAGGCAGGCAGTGGAGCACGACGACATCCTTCTTTGCGCAGGAAAGAAGCTTGCTGTTTATCTGATAATCTTTCAGCCTCTTTCTTTTTTCCTCAGCTTCTTCTTCCTGCCCCATGCTGACCCATACATCCGTATAAATCACATCAGCCCGTCCCGCGGCCTCTTTCGGATCCCTGAGAATAATTATCTCGCTCTTTGCAGAAGCCTTTGCTTTTTCAAATACTTCAGAATCCGGCTCATAACCTTCAGGACATGCGAGAGTAAGATCCATATCCATAAGCGACGCTGCCTCGATCAGCGAATTTGCAACATTATTGCCATCGCCGATGTATGCTACCCTCACATCCTTCAGGCGTCCTTTTTTCTCAAGTATGGTCATTAAATCAGCCAGCGCCTGACACGGATGATGCAGATCGCTGAGCCCGTTGATAACAGGCATGGAAGAATGCAATGCAAACTCTTCAAGCAAATCGTGCCCGAAGGTCCTTACAACAACTGCATCAAGGTATCTGGAAAGCGTCCTTGCCGTATCAGCAGTTGTCTCGCCCCTGCCGAGTTGTATCTCATTAGGGGTTAAATAGACTGAGTGCGCGCCAATCTGATAAATCCCAACCTCAAACGAAACCCTGGTCCTCGTAGACGCCTTCCCAAAAAGAAGCCCTATGCTTTTTCCAATCAGCGGGCACTTGCCGGCATCAACGCCTGATTTCATATCAGTCGCCCGCTTCAAGAGTTTATTTATCTCTTCTGAAGATAAATCCCATAATGTCAAGAAATCTCTTTTCATTAATTTTAAATTTTGAATTTTCATGTCACATTGCTCAACACTTCATCCAGTATATCAAGCATGCTGTCTATGTCTCTTTCATGCACAATCAGGGGAGGAGTAAAACGAAGCACATTTCCCGCCGTGCAGTTAAGGAGAAGACCTTTTTCCATGCATGCCTTAACAATGGATGAGCCGTCCATTGTAATCTCCATGCCTACAAGAAGCCCCATCCCTCTTATATCAGCTATCACAGCAGGGTATTCCTTCTGGAGGCTTCGCAGTTCCTTCCGTAGGTATTCTCCCATCCGTGTGCACTGGTCAAACATAAAGCCGTCCTCAAGGATTGTCTCCATTGTCGCTATCGCCGCCGCGCACACAAGCGGATTGCCGCCGAATGTGGACGCATGAGAACCTGGCACAAAGGCAGACGCAGCCTTGTCTGTGGTAAGCATTGCGCCTATAGGCACACCACTGCCGAGCCCTTTTGCAAGGGTCACTATGTCAGGGGCAGCATTAAAATGTTCGTAAGCAAAAAGCTTCCCTGTGCGTCCCATGCCTGTCTGAACCTCATCAAGGATAAGAAGCAGTTCATGCTTGTTGCACAGATCACGCACTTTTTTAAGGTAATCGCTGTCAGGGATTTTCACTCCTCCTTCGCCCTGCAAAGGCTCAAGCATGACAGCGCAGGTATTCTGCGTTATTGCGGATTCAAGCGCGCTGATATCATTGAAGGCTGTGTGTTTGAAACCCGGAACCAACGGCTCAAAACCTTTCTGAAATTTCTCCTGGCCTGTTGCCGTAACAGTCGCAAGAGTCCTTCCGTGGAACGAATTAACAGCGGTTATTATCTCAAACTTATCCTTGTCTAAATGCTCCTTAGCGTATTTTCTGGCAAGTTTTATTGCCGCTTCATTCGCCTCTGCGCCTGAGTTGCAGAAAAAAACCTTGTCCGTAAAAGAATGCTCCACAAGCAGCTTTGCAAGTTTTATCTGAGGCTCTATATGATAGAGATTTGAGACATGAATCAGCCGCTGAGCCTGCTTCTGAATGGCTACAACGACTTTCGGATGGCAGTGCCCGAGCACATTCACCGCTATGCCCCCGACAAAATCAAGGTATTCTTTTCCGTCAGCCCCCCACACCTTCATGCCGCGGCCTTTTCTGAGAATAATCGGAAACCTGTTATATGTATTCACCAGATAATGCCCGGAATCTTCTAAAAGTTTCTTGATTTCCATAAGTGATAATAACGAAAAATTCAATAAAAATCAAACGTGCGCATTAAATCATCTAAAATGTAACCGGGAAGGTACTGGTTAAATCATCTAAAA
>JASEHP010000157.1 GCA_030018605.1 Thermodesulfovibrionales bacterium | reverse complement strand
TGTAGACGCAACCCTATCTAATTCACTGAGAAACGCCCCTTTGAAAGAGTCTGTGTCAAGCATTTGGTGAGATGCCGCCTCTTTTATGCAGCAAGTTTTTTCTTAACGGACTCTGCAAGTTCGCTGAATGCCTTTGGATCGTTGTAAGCCATATCAGCCAATGCTTTTCTGTTCAGGGCAATCTTTGCCTTTTTGACCCCTGCAATAAATTGGCTGTAAGTCAAACCTGCTGCCCTGACAGCAGCATTGATCCTTATAATCCAGAGAGACCTGAACTCGCGTTTTTTCACCTTGCGGTCTCTGTAAGCATACTGCAGCGCCTTGTCAACCGCTTCTGTTGCTATCCTGAACAGTCGGCTCTTTGCGCTGTAATAGCCCTTTGCCTGTTCAAGCACTTTATTTCTTCTCTTTCTTGTTTTAAATCCGCCTTTAGCCCTTGGCATTTTATAAAACCTCCTGTTTTTAGCGTTGAGCGTTATAGCGCCATAACGCAATAAACGCCATAACGATCTTTATTTGTTACATATACGGTAAAAGTTTTTTTATGTTGCCCTGTTCTGTTTTTGAAACAAGAGTCGCAGTCCTCAGTTTTCTTGTTCTCTTTGAGGGTTTGCCTGTGAGGATGTGACTCTTATAAGCCTTGCTCCTCTTTATTTTTCCTGTGCCTGTAACCTTAAATCTCTTTGCCGCTCCTCTATGTGTTTTAATCTTCGGCATATAACCTCCTGTTTTTAGCGTTGAGCGTGAAGCGTTATAGCGCCATAACGCAATAAACGCAATAAACGCTATAAACTCTATAACGATTTCTATTTACTGCTTGGTCCAATCACCATGGTAATATGATTACCTTCAAGTTTTGGTTTCATCTCTATATTAAACTTGCCGGGCAGCATCTGTGTCATCTTTTCAAAGACCATCAGCCCAAGCTCAGGCCTTGCCATCTCTCTTCCCCTGAAGAACATCATCACCTTAGCCTTATGCCCTTCGTCCAGAAAACGCCGCATATTCCTTACTTTCAACTCCAGATCGTGAGTTCCTATCTGAGGTCTTATCTTTATCTCTTTAATGTCAATTTTTTTGCTCGGAGCCTGTTTCTTGCTCATCTGGTATTTATATTTACCAAAATCAAGCAGCTTGCAGACCGGAGGATTTGCCTCAGGCGATACCTCCACCAGATCAAGTTCTCTTTGGTCAGCAAGTTCTAAGGCTTCCCTGACAGAAACAATTCCGGCCTGCTTACCGTCAGCGTCAATGAGCCTGACTTCCTTTGCCCTTATCTGTTCGTTTACCCTTACGTGTTTGCTTATACTTTCACCTCCGTTTTTATTTGTAAAACATAACGCCTTATGCGTACCGAGTCATATACATTATATTTTTACTGCCTGCTTCCTATTTGAGCCTTTATTATCTCTATAAGCTCGTCTATTGTAAACGGGCCCATGTTTTCACCATTGCGCTTTCTTACAGTCAGCTTGTTCTCAGCTAATTCTTTGTCACCTATTATAACCAAATAAGGCACTTTTCTGATAGTGGCTTCTCTGATTTTATATCCGATTTTTTCGTTTTCAAGATTGGCTTCAATCCTGATTCCGTTAAGCTTTAAGGCACCGGCAATTTGTAATGCATAATCCGAATGTCTTTCCGCAATTGTGAGTATCCCGATATGAACAGGCGCAAGCCATAACGGGAATGCGCCGGCGTAATGTTCTATGAGGATTCCGAAAAACCTTTCAAGCGAGCCCATAAGGGCGCGGTGGATCATTATAGTCCTGTGGACTTTTCCATCGCTTCCCCTGTAAGTAACATCAAACCTCTCCGTGTTGTTAAAGTCAACCTGGATTGTGCTGCACTGCCATGACCTGTTCAAAGAGTCTTTTATCTTTATGTCTATTTTCGGGCCATAGAAAACGCCTTCGCCGGGATCTACTTGGTATGACAGCCCCTTTTTCTCAAGCGCCTGTTTCAGGGCGTTTGTTGAGCTTTCCCAGTTTTCAAGTGTGCCGACATATTTCTCAGGTCTGGTTGAAAGGTAAACATCATATGATTCAAAGCCGAATGTCTTAAGAATAAAAAGCGTGAAGTCAAGGATGTTTAATATCTCGCTTTCTATCTGGTCTTCCCTGCAGAATATGTGTGCATCATCCTGCGTAAACCCCCTGACCCTCAGAAGCCCGTGGAGCACGCCTGATCGCTCGTATCTGTAAACGGTCCCAAGTTCTGCGTACCTTATAGGGAGTTCCCTGTAACTCCTCAAAGAACTCTTGTAGATATTTATGTGAAACGGGCAGTTCATCGGTTTGAGTTCATATTCTATGCCTTCTATCTCCATTGGTGAATACATATTCTCCCTGTAGAAGTCAAGATGCCCGCTTTTCTGCCAGAGGTTAAGTTTTGCTATGTGCGGTGAATAGAGGAGATTATAACCGGCTTTGTAATGTTCATCTCTCCAGAAATCTTCTATGGTTTTTCTTATAATTGCGCCATTAGGATGCCAGAGGATTAATCCCGGCCCGATATCTTCGCTGATGCTAAAAAGGTCAAGTTCTTTGCCGAGTTTTCTATGGTCTCTTTTTTTAACCTCTTCAAGAAAGACGAGATAGTCTTTTAAGTCTTTTTCTTTATTGAAGGCTGTTCCGTAAATCCTCTGGAGCATCTTATTTTTTTCATTCCCGCGCCAGTATGCGCCTGCAATGCTCAGGAGCTTGAACGCCTTGATTACCCCTGTTGAAGGAACATGAGGGCCCCTGCATAGGTCAATAAACGCTCCCTCTTCATATACGGATACCTCAGCGTCTGCAATCTCCGAGAGAATTTCCGCTTTATAATCCTCGCCAATTTTTTTAAACAACTCTATCGCATCTTTTCTTGGCATGCTTTTTTTTGTAAATGGGTTATCTTTTTTGATCAGTTCTTTCATTTTGTTTTCTATTAGGCTGAGGTCTTCAGGAGTGAAGGGGCGGTCTATGTCAAAATCATAATAGAAACCCTCCTCTGTTGCCGGTCCTATTGCAAGTTTAACCGCAGGGAAAAGCTCTTTTACTGCATGCGCCATGATGTGCGAGGCGCTGTGCCTGTAAATCTCCCTTCCTTCAGGCGAGTCAAAGTTGACAGCGCTAGTTTTAATCTTAATCTCCTTTAAAATTTTTAAAAAGTCTATAGTCTATTGTGGAAATCAGTGAATAATATACAAAAACTATACACTTACAGTCAATAAACAGGAAATGTTATAATTTTGAAACTTCACAGAAAGACTCAATAAATAAAAAAGGGGAACCAGAGATTCTGTGTCCCCTTTTTATTTTATTGTTTTAGGGAAGACCCTACATTTCCTTAAGAGTAACTGCTCCTGTTGGACAGACGCTTACACAGGTTTCGCAACCCTCGCACAGGTCTGCCTGATAAGGGTTTGCCTTTCCATTCTCCATCTTGAACACACTGACAGGACAATTGTTAGCGCATTCCTCGCAACCCTCACACTTGTCTACATCCACTGTTACTAACCACATTTAAACACTCACCTCCATTAAAATTTAGGGTGTTCAAAACTTTCTTTTATTGGTCTTCTTGAATTGATAACACCTTTTAAATAATAACATAAAACCAGATAAAAAATCCACCAATCGCATTAAATCATCTAAAATGTAACCGAGAAGGTACTGGTTAAATCATCTAA
>JASEHP010000156.1 GCA_030018605.1 Thermodesulfovibrionales bacterium | reverse complement strand
TTCATGATTCAACAGAAGAAGCTTCGGTTACCATGTTAAATGATTTGACACGGATGTTACTCTATCCCTGAGGACTTCAAAGTCAAACCATACCTTTACAGAGAGGGAGATTCGGCTCTGTACAGCAATTGCAAACTCATCCGTAAATCCTCTCTATAACACCTTTCTCTATGAGAAGATTGAAAATGAAAAATCACATTTTGAGAAGCTTTGCCATAACCGATTATCTTACAGGGCTTTATAATGTCAGATATTTTTACCGCCGTTTTGCCGAAGAGTTCAGCAGAACCCGGAGATACAAATTCCATCTAAGCTCCCTTATGATTGACATTGACCACTTCAAAGATATTAATGACAAATACGGACACAGAATCGGCGATATCGCCCTCAGTAAATTCGCAGGACTGTTGAAAAAACACACGAGAAACAGCGATGTGCTTGCAAGATACGGAGGCGAAGAGTTTATTATGCTGCTCCCGCAGACATCTGCACAGGCAGCGGTAGCAAAGGCTGAAGCGCTGAGAGTTCTTATAGGGAAGCACAGGTTCAGCGAATTTGAGAGAAAAAGCAGGCTTACGGTAAGTATTGGCGTATCATCGTATCCTACCCATAATTTAAAGGACAAAGATGATCTCATAACATTTGCAGACAAAGCCCTTTACAAAGCAAAGTCCATGGGCAGAAATATAGTAGTTCTCTACAACAGCCGCATGTAAGAAAGTCGGTACGACTCGCAACCGAGGGGACTGTGACATTGCAGTGCCATAAGTTCAAATAACCAAAGAAATACGTTAAGCAGGGATATGGATGACTGAAGAGTATTTTGCAGCGACACATTATTCATGGCATGATGAAATTCTTGAACGCATAGAATTACGCGATAAACTAATATGAATTGCATCATGGCATCTGATTAAATCAAGTCGAAATCAAAAGACTTTGAAGGCATTCATATCCCTGCTTAGAGAATTCAATTGCATTTTTCAGACTGATATAACGCTATAATATGGTATGGATATAATAACTTCCCATATAAACGCTGATTTTGATTCCCTTGCTTCAATGGTTGCTGCAAAGAAACTCTATCCTGATGCGGAAATGGTATTCCCCGGCTCACAGGAAAAAAAACTCAGGGACTTCATAGAGGCTTTCAAGCCTGTGGAGATAAAACGCATTAAAGACATTGACCTGTCAAAGATTACCCGGCTGATTATTGTTGACACTAAGAATGCTCCGAGGATAGGGCAGTTTGCAGAACTGATTTCCAAACACGGCATAAGCATACACATATACGACCATCATCCATTTGCAAAAGGAGATATACGCGGCAGTCTTGAGATTATTGAGGAAGTAGGCGCTACAGCGACTATATTTTCAGAGATATTGAAAGACAAAAAGCTTCATCCCTCGCCAATGGAAGCAACTATCCTGTGTCTCGGCATATATGAAGAGACAGGCTCGCTGCTTTTCCCATCCACGACAGAGCGGGACCTCCTTGCCGCCGCATACCTCATCAAGCGGGGCGCTAATCTGAATATTGTCTCAAGCTTTCTCAGGCTGGAGATGAGCCGTGAAGAACTTGACATTCTCACCGAACTTGTCCAGTCATCAAAAGAGATGGTCAGCAGCGGGATAAGGATAAAAATAGCAAAGGCTTCGCGTGAGGGCTATCTCGGCGACGCCGCACATCTTGCGCACAGGATAATGGACATGGAAGACATTGACGCATTATTCGTACTGCTCAGGATGGAAGGGAAAATACTTATGGTAGCAAGAAGCCGTGCGCCTGAACTCAATGCCGCAGACGTAATGAGAGAATTCAACGGCGGAGGCCATTCAACGGCAGCCGCGGCTACTGTAAAAGAGGAATCTCTTGAGATAGTCGAAGAAAAGCTCACGAGAGTTATACTTGACAATGTGAAGCCGGGCAAGGTCGCATCGGATATTATGACAAGCCCTGTAGTAAGCATCAACTGGGACAGCACGGTAAGGGAAATAGAAACAATAATGACCAAATACGGCGTGAACGTTCTGCCTGTTATAAAAAACGCAAAGTATGCCGGTTTGATATCAAGGGAGATCGTTGAAAAGGCGCTATTCCACGGATTTGGCAAAAGCAAAGCAATAGATTTCTGCACAACTGATGCGGCAACTGTCAGCCCTGACACATCTATCAGGCAAATAGAACAGATGATGATAGAACATAATCAGAGATTTATGCCGGTAATAGAGAAAGACATCATCGTCGGCGCAATAACAAGAACTGACCTCTTAAGAACCATCTATGAGGAATTTTTAAAACGGCGCAGGCTTGATAAATCAGATACAAGAGAAAAACCATCCATAGGGAGAAACATAGCAGTGCTTCTCAAAGAAAAATTTCCGGCTGAAATATACTCCATCCTCAAGCTTGCAGGAGAGATTGCTGATCAGCTCGGGATTAACGCATATCTTGTCGGCGGTTCGGTAAGGGATTTGCTCAGGGGCGAGGAAAATCTTGACATTGACATTGTTGTTGAGGGAGACGGAATTTCATTTGCAAAAGCATTTGCCGGGAGACTGAATGCAAAGATAAGAACGCATGAGAGGTTCGGCACAGCCAAGGTTATTTTGGGTCCAGAGTTCGGTCTCCTTCGGCGACTCGCCGAGGCGAGAGTTCAGAGTTCAGGGGCAGGGCTCAAAACTCAAGACTCAAAACTCAAAATAGATGTGGCAACTGCAAGGACAGAGTATTATGAATCCCCTGCATCCCTTCCTAAGGTGGAAACTTCGTCAATAAAAAAAGACCTTTACAGGAGGGATTTCACAATCAACACCCTTGCCGTGAAACTTAACCTGAAGGATTTCGGATTGCTGATAGACTTTTTCGGCGGACAGCGTGACCTGAGAGAGAAGATCATAAGAGTTATACACAATCTGAGTTTTATCGAGGATCCCACAAGGGCATTCAGGGCAATAAGGTTTTCAGAAAGATTCGGCTTTAAGCTCAGCAAACACACGGAAACCCTTATAAAGTCAACGCTCAAATTGGATCTCTTCAGCAGGCTTTCCGGGACAAGGCTTTATGAGGAACTTTTGCTTGCATTCAGCGAAACAGAACCTGTCAAGACTCTTAAAACACTTTCTGAATTCGGGCTGTTAAAAGTGATACATCCTGGCCTCTTATTCAATAATGAGCTCGAATCAGCATTGCAATCCATGTTTGAGACTCTCGCGTGGTTCAATCTGCTTTTCCTTGAGGAAAGTCCTGACAGAGGAGCGCTGTACCTGATGGCTCTGCTGTCCACTCTCAAAGAGGAAGAAAGGAACGCCGCGGTCGAAAGGCTGGCACCACCGCCCAGGGTAAGAGAGGTGACAACAAAAGGCATAGCACAGTCAAGGGATATACTGAATAAACTTCCCTCAAATGATCCAGCCGGACTGTATCATGTTCTCAATGGAGTTAACCTTGAAATCCTTCTGTTCTCAATGGCTCAGAGCAAAAGCAAACAGAAACAGAAAGCAATATCTCAATACCTGATTGAATTAAGAAAAATAAAGCCGATTCTGAAAGGCAAAGACCTGCAAAAGATAGGCTTCAAGCCGGGCCCCCTTTACTCTAAACTTTTTTCAGAACTGCTTGACGAAAAACTAAGCGGCAGACTGAAAACCAGAGAAGATGAAGAAAGGTTTATCATGGAGAAATATCTAAAAAAGAGCATGGATAAGTGAATAATGAAACACACATGCCGGCAAGTCGGCACAAAGGGCGATGAAAATTACCCCTCC
>JASEHP010000155.1 GCA_030018605.1 Thermodesulfovibrionales bacterium | reverse complement strand
GGCAGTTTAGCATCACACGGAATAGGACATTTCTACTTTGGTAAAACCGGACATTGGTAAAACCGGACATTTCTATTTTGGTATTACATTCTTTTTAAAGGGGTCAGTTTTTACCTGCCCATTTACGTTTTAATTCCGTTGCCGCAGAACTCCTTTTTTTAGCAAACACTCCCTGCACCTGCTGTCGTTTATACTATCCTTTGGACCGCATAAGCCCGAAATCCCGTAATGGCACATTGCAAAATCATATTTAAGCGGGTCATCGGAATCAAGCTTCTTTAATGCATTTGTTATCTCAACAGCCATTTTCCAATCCTGAGATTTACGCCTTGTAAAGCCAAGGCACCTTGAAATCCTCGCTATATGAGTGTCAAGAGGAATAACAAGCTTATTTGCGGGAATATCCTTCCAGACGCCGAAATCAATGTCTTTATTCCTTATCATCCAGCGCAAAAAAAGATTCATTCTCTTGCATGCGCTGCCTTTTGAAGGCGAAGGAAAAAACTGGAGCAAACCACCATGCTTTAAATTTTTCCCATAAACATCGGCTGTGTCTGTCTTAAGGGCGTAATCTATAAGGCCTGTCAGGGCATTGCCTGTGTCAGAATCGGTTTTTTTATAAAAACTCTTAAAAACATTCTCTATAGATTTATGGCTTCTGAGCAGAGCGCTTATGATATGGAGAAGGCAGACAATGTCCTTATTCTTGTTAAACCTGTAATTTATACCTGAGAACAGCCTGCCGTCTTTTCTTACTTTAAACTCCATGAGAAAATTGTATGGGCTGCCGCGCATTGCAGAAAGGATTTTTTCTATTACAGGTTTGAATAAACCAACTTTCCCATAGGCAAAACACGAAGCAATAAAGCCGGCAACTTCTATGTCTTCGCGCCTTTTGTACCTGTGAGGAAATTCAATGGGGTCATGAAGTATTCTTTCCTTAAAATTATATTCGCTGTAAAACCTGTCAAGAACCTGTTTAACCGACAACATCCAGCTTCCTTACCCTGAGCTTAACGCCTAATTCATCTGTAATTTTCCTGCACTTCTCAACATCAACGCCTTCCATTTCAACAACAGTAGCCAGAACATCAGGAATATATTTTTTTGATTCCCTTATGAACAAGATAACCTCATGAAATGCATCTTTAAAATCAGGCGCGCATATCCTGTCATAAGCCTTCTCATCCTGTGCATCAAGGCTGACAGAGATGACATCCACGAAACCTCTTAATTCAGGAAGTATGTTCCGGCGGTTTATAATGCTGCCGTGCCCGTTTGTGTTTATCCTGACCTTGCCGCCCCTCTCCTTTATCCATCGGGCAAGGTTTTTAACTATATCAAGCCTGAGAAACGGCTCGCCGTAACCGCAAAAAACAATCTCTTTATATTGAACAGGGTCGCCTATTGCCGCTTTAAGTTCTTCTTCTGTAGGTTCAACGGAAAGCCTGAGATTATGTCCCTTCACATAGTCGGAATGAAACCTGACGCAGAATGAACATTTATTAGTGCATCTGTTGGTTATATTGAGATAAAGGCTGTCTCGTATCTTATAGGCTATCTCCCCCTGCTGAATGGACTTTCCTATCCTGAAAAGCCGCCTTGCATTGAGTGTTGTAATCCTTGCAATATCTTCAAAGCTCACCCTCCTTACCTCTGCTATTTTCTCAGCGGTATTAACTAAAAAAGACGGCTCATTCCTTTTGCCTCTGAATGGTTCGGGTGTGAGATATGGAGCGTCTGTTTCTATGAGGAGATAATCATCAGGAATCGCCTCTGTTATCTCCCGCAATTTATTTGCATTTTTGAACGTTACAGGCCCTGCTATGGATATGTAAAATCCCATTGCCATAGCCTTCTCCGCCATGTCCATGTCTCCAGAAAAGCAGTGCAGGACACCGTTGTTTATCCCGGAATCTGCAAGTATTTCAAGCGTGTCTTTTTTTGCCTCCCTACTGTGTATGATTACAGGCAGTCCAAGTTCTTTTGCAAGCAGGAGATGTCTTTTGAAAACTTCTTTTTGAATATCCCGAGGCGAGTTGTCGTAATGATAATCAAGACCTGTCTCGCCGATGGCAACAACCTTGTTTAGTGACGAGGGACGAGGGACGAGGGACGAGTTAATCCCCCCCTGCCCTCCTTTAGTAAAGGGGGGTGAGGGGGGATTTGTTCCCCATTCTTTCAACTGATTATATATTTCCTCTGTAAAATCCTTTGCATCATGAGGATGGATGCCGACAGCAGCATAAATGAAATCATATTTTTCAGAAAGCCTTAGACTGCCGATATTGCCTTTCATATCAGAGCCTACTGTAATAACAGCTTCTATACCTGCGCCCCTTGCCCTTTGGATAACTTTATCCCTGTCCTCATCAAATTCAGTCATCTCAAGATGGCAGTGGGTGTCAATAAATGCCGGTGACGCGTGAACCGTGATACGTGATGAGTTAGATAAATTTTCCTTCAATCTGTTACGCATTACGCATGACTCATTACGGCTTTACGCACCGAATTTCTTGAGACGCAATGCATTTGCGAGCGCTAACGGCATGAGATTAACTGTGGGGAATATTCCGAGTTCTCCTTTGGTGCACTCCCTCTCTGAAAAAGAATTGCAGAGCCCTCCAAAGACATAAGCGGAACTGAGGATAACAGGCACAGGATGCCAGCTATGCCCTTTAAGCAAAGACGGGGTTGAATGGTCGCCTGTAATGATCAAAACCTCCGGTTCCAGCGCAAGGATTCCCGGCAGGATGCGGTCAAATCTTTCAATCTCTGCTGCCTTCTCTTTAAAATTGCCGTCCTCTCCGTAAGAATCCACCTTCTTTACATGGACAAAAAAGAAGTCATATTCTTTATAATTCTGCTTTAGGAAAACTATTTCTTCTTTTATCCCGCCTGTTACAACAGGGGCATCCATGCCTATGAGTTTTGCAAGCCCCCTGTACATCGGATAAGTCGCAATTGCAATGGATTTAAGTCCGTACACTTCATCAAAATGCGGAATGTCCGGAACCTGAGAAAAACCTCTCAGCAGGATAAAATTTGCCGTATCCTGATTTTTGATGATTTCTGTCACTGCCTTTATCAGTTTTTCTATAATCTTCGCAATTTTTTCTGCCTGCGCGCACATCGGTGTAACTTTGACCGGAGGTTTTCCCTCTTTCTGAGGATCTGTATCCATGATATTTGCAGCGCCTTTTTCCAGCGGTGCGGGGAATCTCAAAACAACGGCAAACCTGTGCTCCATCCCCGGAGCAAAAATTACCTCTGCGTTTTCAATCTTCCTTATTTTCTTTTGCAGCCTTTCTGTAATCTTTCGGCTTTTCTCTGTTGATATCCTGCCGGCGCGCCTGTCTTTGATAACACCATTTTCAATTGTCGCATAATTACACCTGACAGCTATATCTGTCTTTTTTAATTCTATTCCAAGCCCGAGAGCTTCAAGCACACCTCTTCCTATCTGGCATTTTATTGTGTCATAACCAAAAAGAGCGAGATGTCCGGGACCGCTTCCCGGAGTTATGCCGAAAGACACGGGCGTATGCAATCCGCACGCTGAATTCCTTGCAAGCATATCAAGATTCGGAATGTCGGCAACTTCCAGTTCGCTCTTGCCGTGCATCGGAAGCCCTCCGAGACCGTCAAGAACAACCATCACTATCTTTGAATCATTTTTCTGAATAATATTTTTAACAATGTCCTGCATAAAATCCCTTATTTTTATGTTACTTTAAAGGAATGTCTATTTGCAAGGCGCCGCATTAAATCATCTAAAATGTAACCGAGAAGGTACTGGTTAAATCATCTAAAAT
>JASEHP010000154.1 GCA_030018605.1 Thermodesulfovibrionales bacterium | reverse complement strand
TTTCATGATTCAACAGAAGAAGCTTCGGTTACCATGTTAAATGATTTGACACGCCCCATACGCCGTCTATCAGAATACCGCATTGAGGGCATCTGCCCTCTCTCATTTTATTCTCATTGATGCTGAATCCAAATCTCTGAATAAGCAGTGTCTTACAGTCAGGGCAGTAGGTGTTTTCACCACCCTCGCCCGGCACATTCCCTTCATAAACATATTTAAGCCCGGTATCAAAGCCCATCTGACGCGCCCATCTCAGCGTCTTGACAGGGGTGCGAGGCGCGTCTGTTAATTTATAAGTGGGATAGAACTGTGTTACATGCCACGGAATGGCAGGGTCAACAGATTTTATAAATTCAGCAATGCCCTTTAAGTCTTCCTCCGCATCATTATAGCCCGGGATTATCAATGTTGTAACCTCCACCCATATGCCAAGCTCTTTCATCAGTCTTATCGTATCCCTGACAGGCCCGGCTTTTGCCCCGCATACCTCTTTGTAAAACTTCTCGTTGCCCTTGAGGTCAATGTTGTTCCCGTCAAGGTAAGGAGCTATAAGCCTCGTTGCCTCGGGCGTCGTATACCCGTTGCTGACAAATACATTCTTCATGCCCTTTCCC
This sequence comes from Thermodesulfovibrionales bacterium, assembly GCA_030018605.1. Classification (GTDB taxonomy): domain Bacteria; phylum Nitrospirota; class Thermodesulfovibrionia; order Thermodesulfovibrionales; family UBA1546; genus UBA1546. Next base: position 3,218 of record JASEHP010000154.1, on the reverse strand, counting down.
TTTGCAAGAACTGCGCAGTCATACGCAAATTCAAAAAATATAGTCGGCTCTGTATATGTATAAGATATGCTCTTGCATCCATTCCTCTCCGCAGCCTCTACCACTGCCTCTGGAGTTACAGTCGTGCCTGCTATGTCTCCTCCGTGTTCTTTGGGATATTGCGATATCTCAAAGTTCTGGCAGTGCTTACATCTGAAGTTGCACCCTACTGTTGCTATTGAAAAAGATGTTGAGCCGGGATGAAAATGGAATAAGGGTTTTTTCTCTATCGGGTCTATGTTCATTGAAATGACCTTGCCGTACACAAGACTGTAGAGCATTCCTTCTCTGTTTTCGCGCACAAAGCATATTCCCCTTTTCCCCTCATTTATCACGCACCTATGACTGCAGAAAAAACATCTTACCTTTTTATCACCGAGTCTCTCATAAAGCATTGCCTCTTTCATAATTGAATTATAGCAGAGTCTCAATTGACTTAAAAGATGCAGATGTGCAAAATAAAAACATTGCACATGGAGGTAAAAATGCCTATTTACGAATATAAATGCAGTAAATGCAAGAGGCCATTTTCAGTACTGCAAAAAACAGGAACTACAGAAAAAGATACTGTATGTCCTGATTGCGGTTCTAATGCTGTAAAAAAACTGCTGTCCGCTTTCTCATGCTCTGCTGCCGGAGGCGATGCATTCATCCCCTCTGCTTCAGGCAGGGCATGCGGCGGCGGCTGAGGAGTATCTTCCTGCTGAGCCGTGAGCTCCGCGATAACAAAAAAACAGGAAGATGGTGTAGCGTGAAGATTAATTTTACAAAGATGCACGGCCTCGGCAATGACTTCATTCTTATTGACTGTCGCAACTTAAAACTTAGAACTAAGAACCCGGAACTCAGAACTTTAGCGCAGCGTTTATGCCACAGGCGGTTCGGCATTGGCGCTGACCAGATACTCCTGCTTTATCCGTCCAGAACCGCTGATTTCAAGATGCGGATATTTAACGCTGACGGCAGCGAGGTGGAGATGTGCGGCAACGGTATAAGATGCCTTGCTAAATATATCTGGAGCAGAAAGTTGTCAGAAAAGACTATCCTTAACATTGAAACCCCCGCAGGCATAATAAAGCCTCAGAAAAAAGGCAGGCTGGTAAGGGTTGATATGGGAGAGCCGGTTTTTGAGCCCAAGATGATACCAGTAAATATAAGTTCGCAGTTTGGAGTTCGGAGTTTATCTCTGAACGCACAACGCTCAACGCTTGACGCTCGACCGGTCATCGACTATCCCTTAAAGATTGAAGACAGGGAGTTCAAAATAACATGCGTTTCAATGGGAAATCCCCATGCTGTAATAGTTGTTGACAACGTTATGGATTTCCCTGTAACTTATTACGGGCCGTTGCTTGAAATGCATGAGATCTTCCCTAAAAGAACTAACGTGGAATTCATAGAGATATTGAATTCCTCGGAAATAAAAATGAGAGTATGGGAAAGAGGCGCCGGAGAGACAATGGCATGCGGCACAGGGGCATCTGCTGTTGCTGTTGCCTCACGCCTTAAAGGACTCACAAAGAAAAGTGTTACAGTACATCTCGCTGGAGGAGATTTACTTATTGAGTGGGCAAAAGACAATCATGTTTATATGACAGGGCCTGCGGAAGAGGTATTCACAGGGCAGGCAGATATTAACTTCAGGGGGTAATTTGATGTTTGAGCAAAGGCAATTTGAGAGGAAACCTTATACCGAAACTTTTTATTTCGCTGTGACTGTTCTTGACATCATAGACACAAAGGTATTGAACCTTGTGGCAAGAGGTATTGATATCAGCGAGGGCGGAATGTGCATTAAGACGGATTATCCGCTTGAGCCCGGTCATGTGCTGAGGCTGCAAAATATCGGCCTGCCCAAGCAGATGGGAGTTGTCAGATGGAGCGGGAACGGCTAAGGTAAGGGCATATACAGAATCGGCGTCAAGTTTGTATAAACCGCGTTAGAAGACTTTCGTCGTTCTAACGTGGTAAACATAGAGAGGAGGCAAATATGTTTAAGGGCTCAATAGTTGCAATAGTCACGCCTTTCAAAAAAGGCAGGGTTGATGAAAAGGCTTTATGCAATTTAATAGAGTGGCATATAAAGCAGGGGACAAATGCCATTGTTCCGTGCGGCACTACCGGAGAATCAGCAACCCTTGATTATGACGAACATATAAGGGTAATTGAGCTGACAGTAAAGACTGTTAATAAGCGCATCCCTGTAATAGCAGGGACAGGAGCAAACGCAACAGATGAAACAATAATGATAACTAAGAAAGCGGAAAAGGCCGGAGCAGACGGAGCGCTCCTTGTCTCGCCTTATTATAATAAACCGACTCAGGAAGGCATCTACAGGCATTATAAAGAGGTGGCAAAATCAACGGGTCTTCCGCTTGTTCTTTATAATGTGCCGGGAAGGACTGCATCCAACATCCTGCCTTCTACAGTTGCCCGCCTTGCAGAGATTAAAAACATTGTAGCGATAAAAGAGGCAACAGGAGACATGAAACAGGTAAGCGAGGTCATAAGGCTGTGCGGGGAAAAGATTGCCGTCATCTCGGGAGATGACTTTACGACTTTTACGCTCCTCGCGCTCGGCGGAAAAGGCGTAATATCTGTTTCAGCCAATGTAGCTCCGAAAGATGTTTCCGATATGTGCGCCGCATGGGAAAAAGGAGATATCACAAAGGCAAGAAAGCTGCATTATAAACTGGAGCCTCTGAATGCCTCAATGTTCATAGAGACAAACCCGATACCCGCAAAAACAGCGCTTGCAATGATGGGCAAGATAAGAAAAGAATTCAGGCTTCCGCTCTGCGAGATGGCTGATGCAAATAAAGATAAGCTGAAAAAGGCATTGAAAGATTATGGGCTGATTTGAGTTATTGAATGCCTCGTCTTAAGCAATAGGCTTATTCTTCAACTATAATCGCTTCAACAGGGCAGTTTTCTTCGGCTGCTTCGCAGCATCCTGCGTAATCGCATCCGTCAGAGTCAACAATCTCTGATTTCCCGGTAACCTCGTTAAGATGGAAAACAGCAGGGCATATCTCCTGACATGTGCCGCAGCCGATGCATTTATCCTCGTCAACTCTAACAGTCATGCATATATTTTATATTTTCCCTCTGTAGGAGGCAAGGTCATGTATAAGTTCCATACAAATGCGACATACCTCCTTTTTTGATGAGATAGTCAA
>JASEHP010000153.1 GCA_030018605.1 Thermodesulfovibrionales bacterium | reverse complement strand
TGGCATAATGATCCATTACTCCTTAACGTCGCATATGTATCGTAACTTTTTCAGAGGTATTTAAAAACAGCTCTTTTTTCTGCTAAAATTTCATGTGTTCACCCAGCAGTTGATCAACGGCATTACCCTCGGCGGAGTCTATGCGCTTATAGCTCTCGGCTATACAATGGTTTACGGCATACTTGAGCTTATAAATTTCGCTCACGGCGAAATCTATATGCTCGGGGCGTATCTCGGAATAATATTTCTTGCCTTTTTCACTGCAATAGGGCTTACGTCATACAGCCTTCCACTGGTGCTGATTCTGACGTTTATTCTCTCTGTAGCCTTCTGTTCATCCTATGGCTTTACGATAGAAAAGATTGCGTATAAGCCTCTGAGAAATGCGCCGCGGCTCAGCCCATTGATAAGCGCAATAGGCGTGTCAATATTCCTCCAGAATTATGTGATGCTCACGCAGGGAGCAACCGATAAGATTTTCCCACATCTTTTTGAAAAAGCAGGAATTGAAGTTATGGGGGCAAGAATTACATATACGCAAATTTTCATAATAGCGGCTTCGGCAGTTTTGATGCTTTCTTTGAATCTGTTTATAACAAAAACACGAATGGGCAAGGCAATGAGAGCGGTTGCGCAGGATAAGGTGATGGCGTCGCTCACTGGAATAAACATAAATACCGTAATATCAGCGACCTTTATAATAGGCTCAGGCCTTGCCGCAGTTGCAGGCCTCATGGTTGCAGCGTATTACGGCCTTGTCAATTATTCCATCGGCTATATAGCAGGAATCAAGGCATTCACGGCAGCAGTCTTGGGCGGAATCGGAAGCATTCCGGGCGCAATGGTCGGCGGAATCCTGCTCGGCCTTATCGAGAGCTTCAGCGCAGCTTATATATCAAGCGAATACAAGGATGCATACGCATTTATCATATTGATTATCATTCTGTTTATTAAACCCTCAGGTCTTTTTGGAAAGACACAGGAAGAAAAAGTATGAAGATGACAGAATACAGAATACTGAATACAGAAGACGCCCCCCCACCCATCCCTCCCCCTCGAGAGGGGAGGGTAAAGGAAGGGGGTAGAAGTCGTAATCTTTTTTTAATGCCGCTGATTATTTCTCTTTGGCTTTCATTGCTTTTTCTTCCGTTTAAGGGGGTGGAGGCTGCGGGGCTTCTCTTCGTTGTTTTGTTTGCCGCGCTCTTCATGCTGAGCGTTCTAAAAAAGCGTGGTGTTGCCGTTAAAGAAGCAGCTGCAAATTTTAAAAAATATCTTTCAGACAGTATAAAGATAAAACTGCCTGAATCAAAAGAGCGTTCAGTTGCCCTGATACTTCTCACGTCGGCTGCCGTTCTCGGCATTCCTTTTTACGGGCATGATTATCTGATTGACATTGCAGTGCTTTCAGGCATCTACATAATACTTGCACAGGGATTGAATATAGTTGTGGGTTTTACCGGATTATTAAACCTCGGCTTTGTAGCTTTCTATGCGATAGGCGCATATTCGTATGCGCTTCTGAACACAAAACTCGGAATCGGTTTCTGGGCGTCCATGCCTCTTTCAGTCATACTTGTAACTTTATCTGGATTCATACTCGCTATTCCTGCATTGAGGCTGAGGGGAGATTATCTTGCCATAGTGACTCTCGGCTTTGGAGAAATTGTGAGGCTTGTGCTGAATAATTGGGATTCTTTTACTAAAGGGCCGAACGGAATCGGCGGGATTGAAGCGCCGCATCTGTTTGGCATGCATATCAGCAGATTAAGCCATTTTTATTATTTCGTGCTTATATTTGTGCTGCTTGCCATATTCATAATAAGAAGGGTGGCAGCATCAAGGATTGGAAGGGCATGGATAGCGATAAGGGAGGATGAGATTGCGTCATCTTCCATAGGGATAAATATAACGGCATATAAACTTTATGCGTTTGCATTCGGCGCATTCTGGGCAGGGCTTGCAGGAGTCCTCTTCGCGACAAAGATGCAGTTTGTCTCTCCGGAGAGTTTCACATTCATGGAGTCTGTTCTGGTGCTCTGCATGGTGATACTCGGAGGGCTGGGAAGCATTCTGGGTGTGATACTTGGCGCGATAATACTCGTTATGCTTCCCGAGATGCTCAGGGAAGTCCAGTTATACCGTATGCTTGCGCTTGGCAGCGGGCTTGTCATGCTTATGATATTCAGGCCGCAGGGGTTAATGGGAGGGAAGGGTGTATCTTTTAGAAGTTAGGGATCTCACAAAACATTTTGGCGGGATAAGGGCGATAGAAGAAGTCAGGTTCAGGGCTAAGGAAGGCTCTATCATGAGCATCATCGGGCCTAACGGCGCAGGAAAGACAACACTCTTTAACTGCCTTACAGGAATAACCCGGCCGACAAAGGGAGCGATAAGTTTTTTTGACAGAGAGATAACAGGGCTTAAGCCGGACAGTATTGTGAAACTCGGCATGGCAAGGACCTTTCAGAATATAAGGCTGTTCAGGGAGATGACTGTCATTGAGAATGTTATGGTATCGCAGCACTGCAGGACACAGTCAGGATTCCTGTCAGCAATAATCAGGAGCAGCAGCTTCAGGGATGAAGAAAAGGCAATAAAGGAAAAGGCGCTTGAATATCTTGAACTCGTCGGGCTTGAGGCATATTCTGACACTATTGCAGGCAGTCTTCCATACGGAAGCCAGAAGAGGCTTGAGATAGCGAGGGCGATTGCAACAGAGCCGAGGCTCATTCTTCTTGATGAGCCAACGGCAGGCATGAACCCTCAGGAAACGAGAGAGATGATGGGGCTTATTAAAAAACTTCAGGAACTCGGCAAGACGATAATTCTGATAGAGCATGATATGAAGGTTGTGATGGGGATTTCGGAGAATATTGTGGTACTGGACCACGGCGTGAAGATTGCGGAAGGAACTCCCTCGGAGATAAAGTGCAATCCGATGGTTATAGAGGCGTATCTTGGAAAGGAACACTAATAAGTCTCAAAGTATCAAAGAGTCAAAGCGTCAAAGTTTTAAAGACTCTGACCCTCTGATACTATGACACTGTGACACTTAATTTATGTTAGAACTAAATAACATACACACATTCTACGGCCCGGTAGAGGCGCTGAAAGGCATTACGCTGAAAGTAAATCAGGGTGAAATAGTATGCCTTATAGGAAGCAACGGCGCGGGGAAATCCACCGCGCTGATGACCATATCCGGAATATTGAAGCCAAAGGCGGGAACAATATCTTTTATCGGAAGTGACATCTCCGATATGCCGCCTCACAGCATTGTTGAAATGGGGATAAGCCATGTGCCTGAAGGAAGGAGGATATTCCCGAAGCTTACTGTAAAGGAAAATCTTGAGATGGGAGCATATACGAAAAGTTACAAGTTACGAGTTACAAGTTACAAGTTCAAGAATCAATTGGACATGGTCTTTGAGATGTTTCCTATTCTGATGGAGCGGGAAAAACAAATGGGCGGCACATTGAGCGGGGGAGAGCAGCAGATGCTTGCAATATCAAGGGCATTAATGTCAAACCCGAAACTTCTTCTCCTTGATGAACCTTCATTAGGGCTTGCGCCGATAATAGTAAGCAGGATATTTAAGGCGATAAGAGAGATAAATCAGGAAGGAGTTACAATCCTGCTTGTTGAGCAGAATGCGCATGCGGCGTTGAATCTCTCAAGCAGGGGATACGTCCTTGAAAACGGCAGGATAAAGATGCACGGGCAGGGAAAGGATCTTTTGAATAGTGAAGAGGTAAAAAAGGCATATCTTGGGGAGTAATGAGATAGAAACCAGTCAAATTCCGAAATGATAAGCAGGGTTGCCTTTCGTTTCCTGCGAGATTTTTCGACAGTTCTAAACTCATTCCGCTACATC
>JASEHP010000152.1 GCA_030018605.1 Thermodesulfovibrionales bacterium | reverse complement strand
TGGCATAATGATCCATTACTCCTTAACGTCGCATATGTATCGTAACTTTTTCAGATCGTCAATGACTCGTAGAGGGGGTGGGAGAAAACCATGCTCTATCCTGTCTTTTCAAGAATCTCTTTTACACACCGGCTTACCAGTTTCTCGTCTGCCTTGCCCTTAACTTTAGGCATGAGTTCCTTCATGAGCCTGCCCATGTCTTTCATGCCCAAAATGCCTGCTTCCTGAATCGTTGACTTTATAATCGCATCAACTTCTTCAATGGAAAGCTGCTTTGGAAGATATTCCTGTATGACTTCAATCTCTCTATTTTCTTTATCGGCAAGGTCGTTTCTGCCTGCATTCTGATACTGCTCAACAGATTCCTTCCGCTGTTTTACCATCGTGGAAAGAACGCCTAAAATATCTTCTTCTATAAGCTCGCCTTTCCCGCGCTTTGCAATCTCTGCGTTTTTTATTGAGGACTTTATCATCCGGAGCGTCGTTGTTCTCAGATCGTCTTTATTTTTCATGCTTGCCACAAGGTCTTTATTTATCTTCTCTAAAATTTCCATGAAATTATCTCCTTAATGTTTTTTATCTTTTAGCATACAACAGAAGATATGTAAACCGACAATCGTCTTTTAGTTGACAATTCATTTGCCTTTCGGAAAAAATAACACTATGTTAGATAACACGTTAGATAATCTCAGAGACAGGGTTTTAAGCGGCGGTCATATAACGAGGGACGAAGCGCTTAAGCTCTCTGAAGTTCAGAGGGCTGAATTATTTGAACTCTTATCTTCTGCTAACAGAATACGACAGGCATTCAGGGGAGACTCTGTTGACCTCTGCGCTATAGTCAACGCAAAATCAGGCGCATGTCCTGAAGATTGTTCTTACTGCGCTCAGTCCTCACGGAGCACGACTGAAACAGCCGTCTACTCTCTCATCGATAAGAACGCTGTGATTGAAAAGGCAAAAGAAGCGGTGGATGCAGGCATAAAAAGATTCTGCATTGTCACAAGTGGAAGAAAGATCGGGAAAAATGAACTGAAAGAGATATGTTCAATGATAAAAGATATAAGGGGAATTGGTCTGCTGCCGTGTTCAACTCTCGGTTTGCTGAACAAAGATGAACTTAAATTTCTAAAGGACAGCGGTCTTGAGAGATATCACCACAATCTTGAAACATCCGAGAGATTCTTTCCTGAAATATGCAGAACCCATACATACAGCGATAAACTGAACACCATAGATGCAGCAATAGCTGCCGGACTTTCTGTCTGCTCAGGCGGAATATTCGGATTGGGAGAGACATGGGAAGACAGGATTGACATGGCTTTTAAACTAAAAGAACTTCCCATAGATTCTGTTCCGATAAATTATCTTATTCCTGTTAAGGGGACGCCGCTTGGAGAACAGGATATGCTCAATCCGTTTGAAGCCCTAAAAATCGTGAGCATTTATAGGTTTATCCTTCCTCAAAAGGAGATACGCATATGCGGGGGAAGAATGCAGGTCTTAGGCGAATTTAATTCAATGGTTTTTATGGCAGGAGCAGACTCTCTCCTTACAGGAAATTATCTTACAACAACAGGCAGGACATTCAATGACGATTTAAACTTGATAAAGGATTATGGCTTAAAGGCAGGATAAAATGTTCAGTATCCGCATGAGGGCATCAAAAATAAGTTCAAAGTGTAAAATTCAAAGTGTAAAGTTAGAGAATAGAAACACCGAATACCGAATACCGAATACCGAACACATCTCCGGCGCTGAGGGGATATACGAAGAACCAGAAATACGAAAAGCCTGTGAGAGCTATATAAAAAGGGCTTTAACCCATTCCAGAGGCGAACCTGACGAGATTGTAATAACAATTGAAAAAATAAGGCAGAAACCGAAAAAAATCCCCTTGCTGCCTGTCACAACTCTTAAATGTGCATCTCCGGAAGAAGCGATAAAAATCATAACACAGAAATTAGAATCTCTCGGTATTTCAAAAAAAGCCATTGACAATGGATTCGTTGTTCTTAATTCAAAAAAGACAATGCGGGGCGCATCGCTGATACTCGCAAAATCAGGGAGGTACGTTGAACCTGACAGGGAAAGAGGCGTAAGACTATCAAGAATGGGAATTAAGAAATCAACGGAGAAAAATCTCTCACAAAAACTTTCAAGAAAAAAAATAAATATAATTGCTGCAAAAGAAGCATTAATCCTCGCATCAAAGGCAGCATCATGGCCTGATATCGTCGCAGAGGTCTGCATCTCCGATAATCCTGACTATACTACCGGTTACATAGCATCAAAGGGGTTCGGGTATCTGAGGATACCCAGCATTAAGAGGAAAGGAGAAATGCACGGAGGCAGGATATTCTTTATCGAGGAAGCTGCCGATATTTCCGGATTAATCTCTTACCTGGAAAGAAAACCTGTTATCATTATATAATCAACAAAAAACAGCGGGGGGGACAACACATGACAGGACTGATTAAAAAAGTAATCATTATTTTATGTGCGCTGCTTTTGATGTCTCTGCCTGTATTGGTAGAAGCAGAGATCAAGATTATTGAAACAGAAAGCAGCTATATTATGGGCGACAATGACAGCAAGATTGATGCCCGCCGGATTGCCACGCAGGAGGCAAAGAGAAAGGCGCTTGAGATGGCAGGCACTTTCATCGAAAGCCTGACAGAAGTCAAAAACATGGCTCTGGCAAAGGACGAGATAAAGGCGTATACAGCGGGAGTCGTGGAAACAGAAATTATCTCCGAAGATATGAAGGGCACATCAGCGCATCCTGAAATATTCATAAGGGCGCGGTGCAAAATAGATACCGCTGTCCTGATAGGGCATATTAACAGTTTCAGAAAAAATGAAGACCTGAAAGAACAGCTTAACGTTGCCTTAAAAGAAAATGAATCGCTTAAAAAGGAAAGAGACAATCTGACAACCAAACTCTCCGCTGAAAAAGATAAATCAAAGGCCGAAGACATACGCAAGAAACTGGACCATGTGCTCGCAAAAGAGGAGGCTAACGACGAAGTCAAAAAACTCTGGGGCAGCCTTGTCCATAAACTACTGAACTCAACCAATGTCAAAAAAGACATCGGAGGGATGAGCGTCAAAGAGCTTAATGAGGCATCTTCTGCCCTGAATAAGGTATTAAAGGTCAATCCGGAAAACCAGAGGGCGCATATGCTGCTTGCAGCGGTATATCAAAGGAAAGGAGACAATGCTGGAGCGGAAAAAGAGATAAAGGCAGCGATAGCCCTTAATCCGTCCAACCCGTTCTTCCACTTCACACTCGGTCTTCTGCTAAAGAATGAGGGCAAATATAAAGAGGCGCTCAAGGAATTAACGATTGCGAGCACGTTACCGCATCGGCATGACTCATAAGGCTGCCGGCAATTGTCAGGAGGCAGTCCCGAATCTGGAAAAATTCCTGATGGCTGCCAAGAGAGATGAAGGGTCCTTTGCAGAGATGAAACATGAAGCAGTCAAGGCAATTAAAGAATGCAGGAGTAGGACAAAACAAAAACCTGTTGAGAAAAAACCTCTCAGATACAGATAATGCGGACTATTTTTCTTATAGGCAATCCCGCAGCAGGCAGGAATGCTTTAAGGAAAATCAATGAAGCAGCAGCCATCATTAAAAACAAGGGACACAATGTTGAGATGCTGCTAACCGGAAAAAGAGGAGATGCCGAATCTTTCGCATGGCAGATCAGTTCAGAGTTCGGAGTTAAGAGTTCAGAGTTAAGAAATGATAAAAACTTAGAACTCATAACTCATGACTCTAAACTCTTAATCATCGCTGCAGGCGGTGATGGAACATACAATGAGGTGATTAACGGCATTGCATGCACCAACATACCAATGGCGATACTCCCGCTCGGAACAACAAATGTCCTTGCTAAAGAACTCAACATACCCGAAGATGTAGAGAAGGCTGCTGATATTGCCCTGAATGGCAAAATACATACTATCTGCCTTGGGAAAATAACTATTAATCCCCCC
>JASEHP010000151.1 GCA_030018605.1 Thermodesulfovibrionales bacterium | reverse complement strand
AATACACCCTTATCTTTTTTACCGCAAGATTTTACACAGAAGATTTTACGCTACCGAAACCACGATCTATTTGTAATATTAAGCCCGGTTTGGTTATACTATACAACTGCCCGAATTTCGAAATTCATTTGGCAATGAGGGTTGCAATATGAAAAATAAAGTTTATCTTATTGACGTTACAAACAGAGACGGTGTTCAGACATCAAGGATACTTCTGCCGAAGCTTTCCAAGACGATGCTTAATATCTATCTTGACGAGATGGGAGTGTATCAGAGCGAGATAGGCTTCCCTACACTCAAGCATGAAGTTAACTATATAAACGGAAACCTTGAGCTTGTCAAGGCAGGAGCCATTAAGCGGATTCATCTTGAAGGCTGGTGCAGGGCGATTCCGGAAGACATAAACCTTACATTCAAAAACTGTCCTGACATAAAGCACCTGAATATCTCCATATCAACATCAGAGATTATGATACAGGGGAAATTTCAGGGAAGGAAGACCTTCAAGGATATCATGAAGACAACAATTGATGCGGTGAAGCTGGCAAAAGAATCAGGCGCTGAGACCGTAGGTCTCAATGCCGAGGATGCATCAAGGACAGAACTTGACAGGCTGATAGACTTTGTAGCAGCAGGCAAAGAGGCAGGCGCAGACAGGTTTAGATACTGCGATACGCTCGGCGCTGATGATCCGATAACAATCTATGAGAGAATAAAGGCGCTTGCTCTGGCAACGAAGTTTCCTATAGAGATGCACTGTCACAATGACCTCGGCATGGCAGAAGCGGTATCTGTGGCCGGAGCGCAGGCGTCAATAGAGAGCGGAGTGGACGCCTATATAAATACAACGATAAACGGGTATGGCGAGCGCTGTGGAAACTGCGACCTTGTATCAACTATCCTTGCTCTTAAGTTTTCACATGGCTTAAGCGAAAAGGTTCATCTTGATGAACATGTGGATCTGAAAGAGTCATGGAGAATTGCAAGATATGCATCCTATGCCTTTAATCTTCCGATACCTATAAACCAGCCGGGCGTGGGTTCAAATGCGTTTGCGCACGAGTCAGGCATACACGCAGACGGCGCCTTAAAAGACAGGAGAAATTATGAGCTTTATGACCCTGAAGATGTTGGCAGGGGCGAGCCGGAACTCCTTGAGACGGGCAGGATTATAACAACAGGCGAATACGGCGGGGTTAAGGGTTTCAGGCATGTTTATGACAAGCTCGGGATCCACTTCCATGATGACAATGAAGCAAGAAGGGTTCTTGAACTTGTCCAGTACGCTAATCTGCATACGCAAAAAGCTATGACTGACGACGAGCTGAGGTTTATTGCCCATTATCCTGATGTTGCAAGAAAGATAATGACAGCTAATCCGTAAGCTGCCAAATTCAAAATGCAAAAATCAAAATGCAAAATTAAGAAATTTTTACCTTTAATTTTTAGCTGGAGTGATTCATGTACACAATAACTTTAATCCCCGGCGACGGTGTAGGACCGGAAATAGCTGAAGCGACAAGGCGCGTGATTGAAGCGACAGGCGTTCCTGTAAAGTGGGAAGTGCACGATGCCGGAGAGGATGTTTATCAAAAAGAGGGCAATCCATTGCCTGATCGGATAATTGATTCCATAAGGAAAAATAAAATTGCAATTAAGGGGCCTGTGACAACGCCTGTAGGCACAGGTTTCAGGAGCGTTAATGTTACATTGAGGCAGGCGCTTGACCTTTACAGCTGTCTGAGGCCATGCAGGAGTTTTAAAGGCGCAAGAACAAGATATGAGGATATTGACCTTGTTATTGTAAGGGAAAATACCGAAGACCTCTATGCAGGTATAGAGTTTCAGAAAGACAAGGAAGAGACAAAACAATTGATTGACTTCATAAAGTCATCAACAGGGAAAAGTATAAGACAGGGCTCAGGCATCAGCATAAAACCGATTTCTGTTTACGGCGCTGAAAGAATAGTGAGGTTCGCATTTGAATATGCGAGAAAAAATAAAAGGAAAAAAGTTACTGCAGTCCATAAGGCAAACATAATGAAGCACTCAGACGGCTTATTCCTTGAAACGGCAAGAAGTGTTGCTTCAAGATACAATGACATAGAGTTTGAAGACAGGATTATTGACAATATGTGCATGCAGCTTGTGCAGAAGCCTGAACTGTATGATGTTATCGTGCTTCCCAATCTCTATGGAGATATTGTTTCAGACCTTGCTGCAGGGCTTATAGGAGGGCTTGGTCTTGCGCCAGGCGCAAATATAGGGGATGAGATGGCGGTATTTGAGCCTACGCACGGAAGCGCGCCAAAATATAAGGGTTTGAATAAAATGAATCCGTTTGCTATGATGCTTTCAGGGGTAATGATGCTGAGGCATATAGGTGAAACAGACGCCGCGCAAAGACTTGAGGCTGCAATAGGCTCTGTTATAGAAGAGGGCAGGCATGTGACTTATGACATGAAGCCAAGACCTGATGACCCGACTGCTGCCGGTACATCCGACGTGGCGGATGCAGTAATAGCGAAGTTGAAAGTTTGAAGTTAAAAGTGAAAAGTTCAAAAAAATGATAAATTCTAAAACTCTTAGCTCTTTCGCCTCAGGTCGCCTCGGGCGACTCGCTGAGGAGAGCGAACCCGTCCGAGGCGGGCAACTGTTAACTTGTAACTTATAGTATGGAGCCGCACAGTATATTGCCCATAGTTATTATTGCCTTATCTATCATATTTATTGCTGTCCTTTCAAGCTCCGAATCGTCCTTTATTGCTGTAAATAAGATAAGGATAAGAAGCCTGATGGAGAAGGGCGACAGCAGGGCAAAGGCTGTACAGAAGCTGCTGGATGAACATGACAAACTTTTCAGCGCAGTGATACTCTCAGGCAACCTGTTTACAATCCTTGCAACATCAATAGGAACAGCGCTCGCATTAAAGTATTTCGGTGAAGACGGGATAATAATAGCTACCATTGTCATGACATTTCTCACCGTTGTATTCGGAGAGCTTGCGCCAAAGACATTTGCGGTCACTCATTCGGAAAAAGTCTCTTTATTGCTTGCAAGACCTGTTGCGTTTTATATCAAGCTGATTTCACCGCTTGTATGGATATTTAAAATCACGTCTAATCTTATAATCAGGATGTTGGGAGGCAAGAAAAAGCCTGTATCGCCTTTTGTGACAGAAGAGGAGATAAAGACAATGATAAATATAGGCGAAGAAGAGGGGACCCTTGAAGAAGAAGAGAAGGAAATGCTTCATAAGGTCTTTGAATTCGGAGATAAGGTTGTAACGGAGGCGATGGTGCCGCGCACAGAGATAGTCTCCATAGCTGATGATTCAACAGTCGGTGATGCCCTGGAGCTTGTATTGGAAGAGGGTTATTCACGCTATCCTGTCGTAAAGGAGAATATAGACAGCGTTACTGGAATCCTTTATGTAAAGGACATAGTGAAACAGATGGCGCAGGGCAAGATACAGAACTATACGCCTATAACAGAGCTTGTGCGGGAGGCTTATTATATTCCTGAAAACAAGATGGTGACAGAACTTCTTGACGAGATGCAGAAGAACAAATTTCAGATAGCTATAGTTATGGATGAATATGGCGGCACAGCAGGGCTTATCACGCTTGAGGATATAATGGAAGAAATAGTCGGAGGCCTTCAGGATGAGTTTGAGGCAATGGAAGGAGAAAAGGAAGTTGAGATTATTGATGAAAGGACATTCATAGTCGCCGGGCAGACAGGGCTTGATGAGATTAATGAACTCGTAGGATCTGAACTTGTAAGCGAAGATTTTCATACAATCGGCGGATTTGTGTTCGGACTTTTCAGAAGGCTTCCGAAGGTAGGCGAGCAGGTCAGGTATCACAACCTCAGGTTCCTCATACTTGAGATGGAAGATAGAAAAATATCCAAGGTTAAAATTACGAGGCTTTAGCAGTGACAACTGCTTAAAAAAACTTGAAAAAGTTACGATACATATGCGACGTTAAGGAGTAATGGATCATTATGCCAG
>JASEHP010000150.1 GCA_030018605.1 Thermodesulfovibrionales bacterium | reverse complement strand
CGGAATAGGACATTTCTACTTTGGTAAAACCGGACATTTCTATTTTGGTATTACACCCTTTTTTAAAATATATGGCTTCCTTTAAGTATATCACAAGGCTTGCAACCCACGGATTCCGATTTCCATGAGCCTTAAATAAATGGCTCATCCGGCTTTTGTGTGGGCAGCCATCAGTTTTCCCCTCCCTTGAGGGGAGGGAACTATTTTTATCACTTCAAGGTTCCACACAAAACCCGGATGAGCCAAATACAGATAATATCCAAACAGCATCAATTCTTCAGCCTGTCATACTTGAATACGACAACTGCCAGCGGCGGCAGTGTGATGCTTATGGAATAAAGCCTTCCGTTCCACGAAATATCTTCTGATAAAATACCTTCTGAGTTTCCTGTATTGCTCCCTCCGTATTCAAATGAATCACTGTTTAAAAGCTCCTTATATAAACCCGCATCAGGCACGCCTATCCTGTAATTATATCTCGGCGCTGGAGTAAAGTTGCACACAAACACAAGAAAATCGTCAGCCCTTTTTCCTTTTCTTATAAATGCTATTACGCTCTGCTCCATATCGTGAAAATCAATCCACTCAAAACCTGAACAATTAAAATCAACCTCATATAGCGGCGGCTCTGTCTTGTAAAGCCTGTTCAGGTCTTTTATATACTGCTGAAGTTTTTGATGAGGCTCATACTGAAGAAGGTGCCAGTCAAGGCTGTGGTCAAAGTCCCATTCATCCCACTGCCCGAACTCGCCTCCCATAAAAAGCAATTTCTTCCCCGGATGTCCGTACATAAAGCCGTACAATAATCTGAGGTTTGCGAACTTCTGCCACATATCTCCGGGCATCTTGCCGGGCATTGCGCTCTTCCCGTGCACAACCTCATCATGGGAAAGGACGAGCATAAAATTTTCAGTAAAGGCATAAAGCAGGCTGAATGTGAGATTGCCGTGTTGATGCTTCCTGTAAACAGGGTCTTTTGAAAAATATTCAAGGATGTCATGCATCCATCCCATATTCCATTTAAGACTGAAGCCAAGCCCTCCGAGATAGGTCGGTCTTGACACGCCTGCCCACGCAGTTGATTCCTCTGCAATTGTGAGAATGCCGGAATGATGCCTGTGAACAATTTCGTTAAATCTTTTCAGAAAATCTATTGCCTCAAGATTTTCCCTGCCTCCGAATATATTTGGAATCCATTCGCCTTCTTTCTTTGAATAATCAAGGTAAATCATTGATGCAACAGCATCAACACGCAAACCGTCTATGTGATATTTTTCAAGCCAGAAAAGCGCACTTGATATCAGGAAATTCCTTACCTCATTTCTTCCGTAGTTGAATATGAGCGTGCCCCAGTCTTTGTGCTCGCTTTTCCTCGGGTCTGCATGTTCATAGATCGCCGTGCCGTCAAAATTTCCAAGGCCATGAGCATCTTTCGGAAAATGCGCCGGAACCCAGTCAAGGATAACACCGATATTGTTCCGGTGGCATTTATCAATAAAATACATAAAATCTTCAGGTGCGCCGTGCCTGCTTGTAGGAGCAAAATACCCTACGGTCTGATAGCCCCACGAAGCGTCCAGAGGATGCTCTGTTACAGGCATGAGTTCAATATGGGTGTATTCCATTTCCTTTGCATAACCAATCAGTTTATCAGCAAGCTCTCTGTAAGTAAGAAAACGGTTTTCTTCCTCCGGCACACGCATCCATGAACCAAGGTGAACCTCATAAACAGAGACAGGAGCTTCAAGCCAGTTTTTTTCTGAGCGCATTTCAATCCATTCGCTGTCATTCCATTGGTATTTGTTTATGTCATATACGACAGCTGCGCTTTTGGGCCTGACCTCAAAATAAAACGCATAGGGGTCTGCCTTCAGAAAGATTTCACCGGACTTTGATTTTATCTCAAACTTATAGACCTCTCCTTCATCAAGCCCAGGGATAAATATCTCCCAGACGCCTGATGAGCCAAGAACGCGCATCTGATGCCTTCTTCCGTCCCAGTTGTTGAAATCACCCACAACGCTGACCCGCTTTGCATTCGGAGCCCATACTGCAAAATGAACTCCTTTAACCCCGTTAACCTCCATGACATGAGAGCCGAGTTTTTCGTATTTCTTGTAGTGGCTTCCCTCCGCTATAAGATGAAGGTCAAAATCCGAAAGCACAGGCAGAAATGAATACGGGTCAAAAAATTCAGCGATGCGGTTATCGGATGTTTTTACCTTAAGTTTGTATTGGAAAAAGTCATTTCTATTTTCAAAGTTCTTTTCAAAAAAGCCCGTCTTGCTCGTTTTTTCCATTTCATAGGATTTGTTTTTGCCGGCATCAATAACCCACGCCTTGTCAGCTTCAGGAATGAATGCGCGGACTGTCACTGCTTTTTTGCCGTCAGTTCTTACTTGATGCATCCCCAGCGCTTGAAAGGGATCCCAGTGTTCCGCTTTAATAATCAGCTTGATATGTTCTTTAAGTGTCATTGATTTCAAGCAACTCCCAACTCTTAACTTTTAACTCTAAACTCTTTTTTAGCTCCATCTCTTATAAATCTCATGCTCCACACCCATCGCGTCAAGGATTTTGCCTGCGATGAAATCAACTATATCGTCAATCTTTTCAGGCTTGTGATAAAAGGCTAAAACAGGAGGCGCAATCTTCATCCCAATTCTTGCAAGTTTTAGCATGTTCTCAAGATGTATTGCGCTGAAAGGCATCTCCCTCGGCGAAAGAAGAAGCTGCCTTCCCTCTTTTATCGTCACATCTGCCGCTCTCTCAATAAGAGTGTTGGCATATCCATTTGCGATCCCGGAAAGAGTCTTCATGGAGCAAGGCACAACGAGCATCCCGTCAGTTTTAAATGAACCGCTTGCCACAGGCGCATCCATCTGCATATTCTCATAAAAGAAAAGCCTCTTTGTTTTAAAATACTTCTTAATCTTATCTTCTATAAACTTTGACCCTTTGACCCTTTGACCCTTTGACCCTTTTTTATCTGCTGTCCAATCAATCCCCGCTTCCTCTTTTATTATCTGGAATGACTGCGATGATATTACTAGATGAACTTCGCAAGTCCTGAGCAGTTCGCGGATCACCCTTATCCCTATCATTGAACCGCTTGCGCCGCTTATGGCAAAGACAAACTTCTTCACTTGACGCAATCCTTAATTGTCATTGCGAGCCGAAGGCGTGGCAATCTCGCCATTAAAAATAAAGATTGCTTCGTCGTTATGACTCCTCGCAATGACATCCTGATTTTACTTTCCAAGCCTTTCAAGAACCTTTTGCGCATCTTCCCATACAAGCCATTTGTCTTTCGGATTTCTCAAGAGATACGACGGATGGAATGTCGGCATCAGAGGGATATTTTCAAACTGATAAAATTTTCCCCTCAGCTTGCTTATCGGAATCTTAACACCAATAAGCGTCTGAGTGGATACGCGGCCCAGCGAAACTATAACCTTCGGAGAGATTATCTCCGCCTGTTTTTTTATGAACGGAGAACAGGCATTAATCTCGTCTTCTTCAGGGTCCCTGTTGCCCGGAGGCCGGCATTTCACGATATTGCCGATATAGACATCTTCCCTCTTAAATCCCATCTTCTCTATCAGTCTTGTAAGCAGTTGTCCTGCCTTGCCCACAAAAGGCCTGCCCTGAATGTCTTCATCTTCTCCGGGGCCTTCGCCAATGAACATTATTTCAGCGTCTGCGCTGCCTTCTCCGAATACAATGTTCTTCCTGCCCTTTGAGAGTTTGCACCTCTGGCAGTCGCCTATCTCTTCTCGCAATTCCGCAAGAGCCGTCTTCTTTTTCCCACCCTCTCCCTTACCCTCCTCCCTCTCTCCTCGGCGAGTCGCCTGTGGCGACGAGGGGGAGGGATGGGTGGGGGGGCTGGCTGCTAATTGCCGATTGCGGATAGCTATCTCTATCGGCAGCCTCTCAATCCCTAACGCCTGATAAAACTCAAGCACGGTCTTTATATCTTCAGCTATATTTTTCGGCATTGTCAAGTCTTTTCTGTAAAATCTCATCAGGGCTTTATTCTCAAGGGTT
>JASEHP010000014.1 GCA_030018605.1 Thermodesulfovibrionales bacterium | reverse complement strand
AAACTCTTCTACCAGAAGACCGGAAGGGTATACCATGACCCCGGCAGAAAAACACCAATAAAGCAGAAACGTCTCAGGGCAAGACGTTCTCCCCGGCATGAGGACTTTGGCCATATAATAGCAGACACGGTAGAGCGGGTAACGGACGGGGTCAAGGACTACTTCTACAATGCCATTGATGCAAAACTGAAGTTTGCCTTAACGCTTAACTACAAGCGCCTAACTAGCAAGAACATGAAGGATTTTTATGAGCGGTTCCGTGCATTTTACCCCCTGCAGATCAAGGACTGGCAGACAGACAACGGTTCAGAGAATCTTGGAGAATTCGATAAGACGCTGCAAAAAGCAGACATTCCCCATCTGTTTATCTATCCGAGGTGCCCTAAGATCAATAGCATCATTGAGCGATACAACAGAACCATTCAGGAGGAATTTATCGATAACAATCTGGACATTATCCATGATAAACCTCTATTTCACCAGAGTCTTGCAGAATATATGGTCTTTTATCTCACAAAGAGAATTCATAAGTCTCTGGATAAAATGACACCTGTTGACTATCTCATCAAAAAAGGAGGTATGTCGCATTTGTATGGAACTTATACATGTTCTATTATCTTCTGCCTGTTCGTGATAGACTACAGCTATGAGTTGAAGAGCAGAGGTGTTTACGAAGAGGCAAAAAAGATAAGGGAGGTTTTGGATCGATGACAGAGATAAATGAAGGTTCTATCCTCATTGTTGACGATGACCAATATGTCCTTGAAGCTGTTTCAGTGCTGTTAAAAGAGTATGGATATTCCATTTCACCATGCTCAAATGGCGGCGATGCTATTGATATGTTCCTTAAAAACAACTTCGATGTTGTTTTAACAGATATAAAGATGCCTGTAATGTCGGGGATTGAATTTCTTGGAAAAATCCGTGAAACCAATAAAGATATCCCTGTAATCATGATGACTGCATACGCAGAAATAGATGCGGTAGTTGCAGCGATAAAAAACGGCGCATTTGATTTCATAATCAAACCTTATAAGCCTGAATATCTCATCCATTCAATAGAAAAGGCAATTAAGTATAACGGACTTCTGCAAATGGAGAAGAACTACAAAAAGATGCTTGAGAATAAGAAGATGCTTGAGGATACAGTTCAAAAGAGAACAAAGGAACTCGCAGATGCGCTTATTATGGTCAGAAACATGACCAGCGAGCTTATCACGCGTCTGACAACAGTGGCGGAATACAGGGACACGGATACCGGGACGCACATCTCGCGGATAGGCCTTTACTCAAATAAAATGGCAGAAGCCCTTGAGATGCCTGCTGAGTTCATAGAAACAATTACATATACAAGTTCCATGCATGATATAGGCAAGATAGGAATATCCGACAACATCCTCTTAAAACCGGGGGCTCTCACCACCGAGGAATTTGAAATCATGAAGAAACATACGACTCTAGGAGAAAAAGTGCTCGCAGGTTCAAACTATCCGATGATCAAGACAGCTGCGTCTATTGCATTAAACCATCATGAAAGATGGGATGGCAAAGGGTATCCGAGAGGTTTAAAGGGAGAAGAAATATCCATTGAAAACAGGATTGTCCTGCTTGTTGATCAGTATGATGCTCTGCGCACCAACAGGCCGTACAAAAAAGGTTTCACGCATGAGAAAACCTTTAAGATAATCACCGAAGGCGACGGCAGGACCATGCCTGAACACTTCGACCCCAAAATACTAAAGGCGTTTACCGAAGTCGCTCCGGTCTTTGACGAGATATACAATACCTTCAAAGACTAAATTTAACCCCTCTTTGTCCCCCCTTAGCTTAAGGGGGGATTAGGGGGTTATTGATAAAACTATTTCAGCATTGTAACATCGCCTGCGCTTATCTTCTTTCGCCCGCCTGACGGCAGCCTCAATATAAGCATTCCCTCGCCATCTATATCTTCTGCGATTCCCGAGAACGTATCTTTTCCGGAAACAACCTTAACCTTCATCCCAAGAGTTGATGAAAGCTTTTTCCATTCATTGATTAATTGCATTCTGCCGCCTTTCATCAGAACCTTAAACCAGTATTCTAATTCTTTCAGTATCTCGGCAACGATTAATGTCCTCGAGAGCCTCTGCCCCCCAAGCTCTTCAATTAACGATGCCGCAACACTGCGGACATCAGGCGGAAATGCGTCAAGCCGCGCATTTACATTTATGCCGATGCCGATAACGGCAAAGATAATCCTGTCCTGATCCGATTTCATCTCAGTGAGTATGCCTCCGAGTTTTTTTCCGGATGCCATCAGGTCATTGGGCCATTTTATCTTTGCTTTAAATCCCGTTGAACTCTCTATGGCACGGGCGCACGATATCGCGCTCATTATTGTAAGAAGGGTCGCATCCTTGGGCTCCATCTCAGGCCTGACAATTACGCTCATATAAATATTGCCCTCGGGAGGCGAGAACCATGTTCTTCCGAGCCGACCTTTGCCTTTTAACTGCCTGTCTGCAATTATAACCGTACCGTTAGGAACCCCTTTTTCAGCAAGCTCCATGGCAAGCGCGTTTGTAGAGTCAATGCTCTTATGAAAAATTATTTCCTTCCCGAAGTTGCCTTTGACAAGAGTTTTCACTTCTTCAACTGAGAATTCAGGAGTTTTTATAAGCCTGTAGCCCTTTGCTGTTGAACCATCAATTACATAGCCTTTTTCTCTCAATGCCTTTATCTTTTTCCAGACTGCTGCCCTTGTGATGCCAAGCGCCCTGCTGATCTCCTCCCCTGAGAGAAAATCACTCTTTTCCTTAAACATTCTAACTATCGTGTCAAACATTTAAACCCTGTCCTTGCTCTTCTCAGTCCATCCGCATTCATCATAAAGCACGCATGCGCCACACCTTTGTTTTTTTGCAGTGCAGGTTTCTCTTCCGTGAAGTATCAGAGCAAGATTAAACGCCGTCCATCTGTTAGCAGGTATCTGTTTCATAAGTTCTTCCTCCACTTTATCAGGATTTTTGGAATGTGCGATGCCAAGCCTGTTGGAAACCCTCAACACATGCGTATCAACAGCAATCGCCTGCTTCCCGAAAGCGCTTCCCATAATAACATTGGCTGTTTTCCTTCCAACCCCTGGAAGTGTTGTAAGCTCTTCAATGCTTGACGGCACTCTGCCGTTAAATTCCTTTATAAGTTTCCGGCAGCAGCCTATGATCATCTTAGCCTTGTTTTTATAAAATCCCGTTGACCTTATCTCATTCTCAAAAGCATTCAAGTCAGCGCCGGCATAATTTTTTACGTTTTTGTATTTTTTGAAAAGCGTCTTCGTAACTTCGTTCACCCTTACGTCAGTGCATTGCGCCGAAAGAATCGTTGCAACAAGAAGTTCAAGCGGGTTTGAGAAATTGAGGGCAGTCCTCGGATTCGGATATTTCTTCAGCAAAAGAGTTGTTATCTTTTTAGCATCAGGCATTGCTGCTATTCTTCTTGTAATATAACCACTTCAATTTTCCCTTTGAGCCCGTCTGCAAACTTCTTGGCATCGTTCTTGTCTCCGACTATTGAACCGTAATGCATCGGAATTGCAATCTTAGGTTTTATATCTAACGCTGCCCTTACAGCCTCGTCAGCAGTCATTACATAGGTTCCGGAAACCGGAAGAAGGGCAATATCTACATTTTTAAATGTCTTCATCTCAGGGGTGTGGTCCGTGTCTCCTGCTATGTAAATCCTCTGCCCCTTTACCTTAAATATATACCCCACCCATCCTCTTTCTTTTATATGAAACTGTTTGTTCGTGTTATAAGACGGCACCGCCTCGATCTCCATGCCTTCAATGTTAATCTTATCGCCGGGTTTAATAGTTTTTATTTTCCCTGAGAGTTTCTTTGCGCAATCTGCAACAGTCACAATCACAGTATTCGGCCCCTGGACCTTCTTTACATCTTCGGGCGAGCAATGGTCGTAATGCTCGTGGGTTATAAGGATGATATCCGCATTATCTTTCTTTTTGATCTTGAAGGGGTCTGTATAGATTACCTTTTCCCCCGTAATCTTAAACGTATCATGTCCGAGCCAGTGAATATCCTTAATCATATTTTTTGCCTCCTTTACTCCGGCATTTAAAGCAAAAGGGATCAATAACAAAAAACCCGATAATACAAACACTGTTTTCCGCATAGCTCCTCCAATTTATAAGACAGGATGAAACCGGCTTCCTGTAAAAATTATATCACAATTATCCATGCGGTCACCTCTAAATAATATCAGAGCGTCTCCCCCCAGCGCAGATGACAACCCCGGAAAGAAATTGCGGGGAAGCGCTCTTTACAGAACATCCGGCTTGTCGCTTGCGATTCCGTCAACGCCTTTGACGCGGTATTCTTCTGCCTCTTCTTTTGTATTAATCGTCCAGACAATTACCTTAAGGTTTTTCTTATGCGCGTCTTCAATATTTTTTGTATGGGTAAACTTATAGAGGGCAACAAGGTACTGCGCCTTTAATTTTAAGGCTGAAGATATCGGATTCTTATGTCTTGTATAGATGAGCCCGGTTTCTATCTTGCTGTCCAGTTTTCTGATTTCAGAGAGCGCCTCTTCATGGAACGAGACAATGATTGTGCGGTCAAGGAGCTTTTCTTTCTTTATAACCGCAAGGGCTTTCTTTTCATCCCCTGTTTCTTTCAGCTCAATGAGGATCTTCTCTGTCTTTTGCCCGATGAATTGCAATGCCTCTTCAAGGGTCGGGATTTTATTTTCCGTGAGACGTTTCAGTTCGTTTAATGGCGAAGCATTTAACTCTATATCCTTTCCAAAGACTCTTTTCAGGTTATCGTCATGAAAGACAATGAGCTTTCCGTCCTTTGATGCCCTGACGTCAAATTCAATGGCATTTACACCAAGCTCAATCGCCCTTTTAAAACTATCAAGGGTGTTCTCAACCTCGTATGCCCTTGCTCCCCTATGCCCGATTTTCAGAAACATTTATGAACTTCTCTATTGCTGAAATGAGGTTGTTGTCAGGGTCCGTAAAAGATATTCCGTAGAGGTTCTGTTTATTTTGAGATTCTTTTTCTATAATGCGCACAATCTCTGCCTCGGCTGTTATGCTTCCGGAACCAGGAAGAGAGAATAAGCATGTTATCGTATCGCCCTCAAAAAGCTCTGCGCCTGAACTGAAAAGCATGCCTGATGCGCTTATGTTTTCTATGAGACCTGAAAATGATGCCTTTGTTTTTTTACCCTCCAGATTTATCTTTAAGGGAACTCTGCAAAAGCCCCTCGCTGCTATATTAAGCAGCCTGTGCATTTCCTGAAGAAGGATTGCCGGATTTACGGGGCTTGAAAGGAATGCGTTTGCATTGCAAGCCATGGATATGTCCGAATCCGACTCCGGAGGGCATACAATGATGATTGAAACAGCGCGCATCTCAGGGGCTTCGCGCATGATGGAACAGAGTTTTTCTCCGCTCATCGGGGCTGAGTTAAGGCTTGCCACGATGAGGTCTGCCTTTTCTTTTTTATGAACGGCAAGGATATCCTCGTTTGAGGCTGCAGGCAGCAGCACAAACCCTGACCTGTCAAGAAAGCTCTGCTCTTTCTTCGGCAGTCTGATAATATCTTCTATGGCGATAATCTTTTTCATGACAAGAGCCGTGAAGGTATTTTGTAGAAACGTTTCAAAAAATGCAATACAGCTTGAAGCCTGATGCGTCGTCAATCTATAATATCACGTTGTCACATAAGAAAAACAAAAGTATCAAAGTGTCAGAGCGCAGAAGTTTAATAACGCCTTGGGGGAATCAATGGAGATCAGCATTGGCATCGGAAGTGATTCAATATCTATTGTTGTTGAAAATCCATTCCGTATTAATCTGGATTCTGTTGTAGGACAGATAGAGGAATTCTGTTCTTCAAAAGGCGCTGCTCTTAACGGCGTTGATGTAAGAGGGCTTATACAGCAAATGGCAAGGGGGATTGCAGGGTGCGAGAGGGGATGCCCTGCTGATGCGAAAGAGTTTGTCCACAGGGGCTTTAAGGGCTTCAGCCTTGCCTATGTTGAAGGCGGTATCCTTACGGCAAAGGCAGTGATTGGCAATAATAAAGAGCTTTTAATTAAGATGTTCCCTGATTTTTAGGGAAGCCCTGTTTTTGGTTAAGTGGCATGAGAATCTTTGGGGGTATGGGTTTGGATATAGTCCTTGCAACGAGAAACAAGAAGAAGGTTGAAGAGATAAAGAGGATTGTCAGGGATATGCCTGTCACGATTTATACCCTTGATGACTTTCCGGAATGTCCTGAAGTTGAAGAAGACGGAAAGACTTTTGATGAAAATGCCGTGAAGAAGGCAAGGGCTGTTTCAAAATATACGAAGATGCCTGCCCTTGCCGATGATTCGGGGCTTGAGGTTTACGCTTTAAACGGCGCGCCGGGAGTCCTCTCCGCAAGATATGTCGGCGGTAATGCGAATGACAAAAGGAATTATGAGAAGCTCTTAAACGAGATGAAATCCGTAAAAAGCGAAGACAGAGGCGCTCGCTTTGTCTGCTGCATTGCCCTTGCATTCCCTGATGGAAAAGTGGAGACGTTTATCGGATACGCTGAGGGGCGGATTGGGACAGAGCCAAAAGGCTCTAACGGGTTTGGATACGACCCTGTTTTTTATCCAAAAGGGCATGAAAGGACATTTGCCGAGATGTCAGATAAGGGAAAAGACCTTCTCAGCCACAGGGGCGCGGCGCTTGGAAGGCTTTATGACTTTCTTAGAAGGGGTTTATAAGAAAAATTAATAGAATAATTTTTATTTTTTTCTTGAAAAAACCCAATATTTAGAATAGTATGTAACGCTTACAAAGACTGCTTATTTTTTTTTGAAAGTCCTGCATTAAATTAAATACAGGCAGTTGTTTTGTCGGATTTGTGTTTTGCGTTGTTTTTAAGCCATCTGACAGCAGCCGATGGCTCGTAGAGAGGGAAATAAAGGGGGTAAGGTATGAGGATAGTATTGCTTGGTGCGCCTGGCGCGGGCAAAGGGACTCAAGCCAAAAAACTTATTGACAAATATGGCATCCCGCAGATTTCAACAGGTGATATCTTAAGGCAGAATGTAGCGGAAGGCACGCCGCTCGGCAAAGAGGCAAAGTCCTATATGGACAAAGGAGAACTGGTGCCTGACAGAGTAGTTTTGGGTCTTGTTGAGGACAGGCTTAAGAAAGATGACTGCAAAAAGGGATACATCCTTGACGGGTTCCCGAGAAACACTGCACAGGCAGAGGCTCTAGATAAGATATTGGCATTGCTTAGCATGTCACTGACCGGCGCGTTGAGCGTGGATGTTCCGAAAGATGACCTTATGAAGAGGCTTACAGGCAGGAGGACGTGCAAGGGATGCGGGCAGATGTACAATGTATATTTTTCTCCTTCAAAGAACGAAAGCGTTTGCGACAAGTGTGGGGGAGCGCTTTTCCATAGGGATGACGATAAAGAGGAGACAATCAAGAGAAGGCTTGATGTTTATGATGCCCAGACAGCGCCTCTCATAGACTATTACAAAAAAAGCGGGATTTTAAAATCCGTTACTGGCGTCGGCAGTATAGATGAAATATTCAGCAAGGTTTGCAACGCATTAGGCGTGAAGTAGATAAAATTAATTTTAAAATTTTCAAGGAGGAAAGAATGGCACTGGTAAAACCGCATGGTAAGCAAAAGAAGTTAATGCCGCTTCTATTAACTGGCGAAGAACTGAATGAAGAAAAGAAAAAGGCTAAAACCCTTACAGAAGTAAGGGTGGCATCAAGGGAATCTGCTGATCTCATAATGATGGGTATCGGCGGGTTCACTCCGCTTAAGGGTTTTATGGGATATGATGACTGGAAGGGCGTATGCGATGAGTTCAAGATGGCAGACGGCACTTTCTGGCCCATACCGATAACCTTCTCAACAACAGAAGGGCAGGCTGACAGCCTTAAAAAGAATCAGGAGATTGCGCTTATTGATGAAGAGTCAGGCGAGCTTATGGCGACAATGAAAGTAAAGGAGAAATACAAGATAGATAAGGCGCATGAGTGTAAGCAGATTTTCAAGACAACAGAGCTTGAGCATCCCGGGTGTGCGCTTGTTATGAGACAGGGAGAAGTTAACATTGCAGGCCATGTAAAAGTATTGAGTGAGGGAATGTTCCCGAAACAGTATCAGGGTGTTTATAAAACACCTGCTGAGACAAGAAAGATTTTTGAGGAAAAAGGCTGGAGCACTGTTGCATGCCTGCAGTTGAGAAACCCGATGCACCGCTCTCACGAATATCTTGCAAAGATTGCTATAGAGACATGTGACGGCGTGCTCATTCATCAGCTTCTTGGGAAATTAAAAGCGGGCGATATACCGGCAGAGGTCAGAGTGGAGGCGATTAATAAACTGACAGAGCTTTATTTTGTAAAGGATACAAGCATACAGGCAGGTTATCCTCTGGATATGAGATATGCCGGGCCGCGTGAGGCGCTGCTTCATGCGCTCTTCAGACAGAACTATGGATGCAGCCACCAGATTATCGGCCGTGACCATGCAGGCGTTGGCGAATATTATGGCCCGTTTGACGCGCAGAAAATATTTGATGAGATACCAAAAGATGCGCTTGAGACAAAACCATTGAAGATTGACTGGACATTCTACTGCACAAAATGCGACGGGATGGCTTCCATGAGGACATGCCCTCATGGCAAAGAAGACAGGCTGCTACTCAGCGGCACAAAATTAAGAAAGATGCTTTCAGAAAACGAGGAAGTTCCGGATCACTTCAGCCGCCCTGAGGTTCTCGCTATCTTAAGAAAATACTATGAAGGTTTGACCGAAAAGGTCGAGATAAAGGTTCACAAGTATTCAGAAGGCGCATAATTTTAGTTAGGAGTTTTGAGTCTGGAGTTTGGAGTAAGCACCGAACTCCTCACTCGGAACTCCCAACTCATTTAAAATGAAAAGGGGGTGAAGGAGCAAGTTAGAGATTTACAGCTTTAAGCTAAGACCGATTTTGTATTTAAAAAACAATAGTACTGAAGGAGGTAAAAATGCCGAGTTTTGTTATTACAGAGAAGTGTGACGGTTGCAAGGCGCAGGATAAGACTGCATGTCAGTATATCTGTCCTCATGATTTGATGGCTCTTGATAGGGAAAAGATGAAGGCATACAATCAGGAACCCGAGCAGTGCTGGGAGTGCTTTAACTGTGTGAAGATCTGCCCCCAGCAGGCTATAGAAGTGAGGGGTTATTCAGACTTCGTTCCCCTCGGGTCCAGCACTATCCCTTTGAGAGGCACTGACTCCATTATGTGGACGATCAAGTTCAGGAATGGAATATTGAAGAGATTCAAATTCCCTATCAGAACAACAACGGAAGGTTCCGTTGATCCGTATACAGGCAAGCCGGCGCCGGATTTTGCGGCGCTTAAACAGCCGGGGTTCTTTAACGGGCCGGCAAGAACAGAATAGGAGGTGGATATAAATGGAAAAAGAAACTTGTACATTTTCATATTGTAAGAGACCTGAAGTAACCGAAGTTGAATGCGATCTCCTGATTATGGGTGGAGGTATGGCAGGATGCGGGGCAGCTTATGAGGCATGCCGCTGGGCCAATGAAAAGGGACTGAAGGTTGTTCTGGTTGATAAGGCAGCAACAGACAGAAGCGGCGCTGTTGCAATGGGTCTGTCCGCAATCAATACATATGTCGGTGAAAACAAGGTTGAGGATTATGTCAAATACGTGAGAAATGACCTGATGGGTATCATCAGGGAAGACCTTGTGTTCGACCTCGGCAGGCACGTCGACAATTCAGTTGAGCTTTTTGAAGAGTGGGGACTTCCGATATGGAAAAAAGGCGATGACGGTTTTTCACTTGACGGATTCCAGGCTGCGGAGGCCGGAAAGAAGTCGTTAAAAGATGGTGGCACGCCTGTCAGATCCGGTAAATGGCAGATAATGATAAATGGTGAGTCCTACAAAGTGATTGTCGCTGAGGCAGCAAAGAAGGCACTCCAGTCCAACCGCGAAAAAACCGGTATGGCGCAGAACCACTTTGAAAGGGTTTTCATAGTGAAGGCAGTAAAGGATACAAACGGAAAAGACGTGGCGGCAGCCATCGGATTCAGCACAAGAGAAAACAAGATTTATTCCTTTAAAGCAAAGGCGATGATATGTGCAACTGCCGGAGCAGTTAACTGTTTCAGGCCGAGATCGGTCGGTGAAGGTATGGGAAGGACATGGTATCCTGTGTTCAGCAGCGGTTCAGGTTATGCCTTCGGAATGCAAGCCGGTGCCGAGCTGAGCTTGATGGAAAACAGGTTCGTGCCAGCAAGATTTAAGGACGGCTATGGCCCTGTCGGCGCATGGTTCCTGTTCTTTAAAGCTAAAGCAACAGACAGCTTTGGCAATGACTACTGTGCGGATAAGGAATATTTTGATGATGCAGTAGCCAGATACGGAGACTATGCAAAAGGTCTCGGTACGGCTATTAGAAACCATCTCATGATGAGAGCTATGAAGGACGGCAGAGGCCCGATTCTTATGCAAACCCCTGCCGCTATGGCAGCCTTAGGCGCAGCCTTCAAAGAGAAACTTGGCGATAAAGAAGGCGCCAAGAAGATGAAACACCTTGAGGCAGAGGCATGGGAAGACTTTCTTGACATGGCTATTGGACAGGCATCCATATGGGCGGCAACGAATATTGAGCCGGATAAGAGTACTTCCGAGATTATGCCGACAGAGCCTTATCTGCTCGGCTCGCATGCAGGCTGCGCAGGGTTCTGGGTAAGCGGTCCAGGCGATATTGCCGGCACGCCGGAACATTACAGTTGGGGATATAACAGGATGTCCACCGTACCCGGTCTCTTTATGGCAGGTGACGTTGTCGGCGCATCAGGCCACAAATTCTCATCCGGTTCTCATGCAGAGGGCAGGCTCGCAGCCAAGGCTGCAATAGCTTATATCCTCGACCATGCAGACTACAAACCGGCGCCAAAGATGTCCCTTGATGAGATTGCGGCTGAACTCTATCTGCCGTTTGAGATTTATGAGAAACACAAAACCTATACAACAGAGCCTGGCGTTAATCCAAACTATATTGGACCGAAAGCGCTTCAGGCAAGACTGATGAAGATTGCTGATGAGTACTTTGGCGGAGTAGCCACATGGTACATGACCTCAAAGACCATGCTTGAAGAAGGACTCAAGAAGCTTGAGATGCTCAAAGAGGATGCGAACAAGATGGCAGCAAAAGACCTCCATGATCTCTTACGGTGTTTTGAAAACTATCACAGAATTCTGTCAGTTGAGGCGCATGCAAGGCATATCCTCTTCAGAGAGGAATCCAGATATCCCGGTTACTACTACAGGGGTGACTACAACAAGATTGATGATGCGAACTGGAAGTGCTTTACGAACTCCAGATACGATGCAGAAAACAACACATGGGAGTTAAAGAAGGTGCCGTACGTTCAGATGTTCAAGTAGGTGATGTTATATGGGGAGGGCTTAGCCCTCCCCATAAGTTTATGGCAAGCTGCAAAAAGTTTTCAGTTAGTAAATGTTCTCATTTGTCATTCCCGCGAAAGTTGGAATCCAGAGGAGAAAATATGGATTCCTGTTTTCGCAGAAATGACAACTAACTAAAGATGCGAAAAGGTCATGAGAAAGCGATAAAGAGAAACACTTACTGCCTTAAGGAGGATAAAGATGGCAGAGAATAAAAAAGTTTTAATAATCGGCGGAGGCATGAGCGGATTGACTGCTGCTATTGAGGCGGCAGAAGCCGGCAACAACGCTGTTATAGTTGAAAAGACACCTTTTCTCGGCGGCAGGGTTGCGCAGCTTAATAAATACTTTCCGAAGCTATGCCCTCCAAACTGCGGACTTGAGATAAATTTCAAGAGGATGAAAAATAATGCAGATGTAACTTTTTACACCCTTGCGGAAGTTGAAAAAATCTCAGGCGAGGAAGGGAATTACGATGTGACTATAAAGGTTAAGCCGCGGTATGTGAATGACAAGTGTGTTGGATGCAATGCATGTTCCGAGGCGTGTCCTGTTGAAATGCCAAACGAGTTTAACTTTGGCCTTGATAAGACAAAGGCGGCATACATAGCGCACAATCAGGCATTCCCTTTTACGTATGTGATAGATGACAGGCACTGTAAGGGAGCGTCATGCGCAAAATGCGTTGATGCATGCAAATACGATGCTATTAAACTTGACATGAAACCCGAGACGGTTAATCTTAATGTGGGCGCAATTGTGCTTGCAACAGGCTGGGATTTATATGACACATCAAGGCTTGATATTCTTGGCGCCGGGAAAATCCAGAACGTAGTAACTAATATGCAGATGGAGAGGATTGCATCGCCGAACGGGCCTACGGCAGGAAAGATTCTCAGGCCGTCTGACGGGAAAGAGGTAAAAAACATAGCGTTTGTCCAGTGTGCTGGAAGCAGGGATGAAAACCATCTTCCATACTGTTCGTTTATATGCTGTATGGCTTCTCTGAAGCAGGCTACATATCTTAGAGAACAGTATCCTGATTCAAAGGCGCAGATATTCTATATAGACATCAGAACCCCAGGCAGGTACGAACAATTCTACTGGAAAGTAAAGGATGACCCTAATGTAACCCTAACAAAGGGGAAGGTTGCAAAGATTACAGAAGACCCTTCCACAAAAGACGTGACTGTTGAGGCGGAAGATATAATAGCAGGGAAAAAGATAAAGGCTAAATTTGATATGGTTGTGCTTGCAGCAGGCATGGTGCCTTCAACAAAGAATTCCAAAATCTCAGATGATATTTCATATACTCCCGACGGCTTTGTTGTCCCGTCCTCTCTAAAAAAAGGAATCTATGCAGTCGGGACATTAAAGAGCCCTGTTGATGTGGCAAAATCTGTTCAGGATGCGACAGGAGTTGCGATTAAGAGCATTCAGAGCGCAAGGAGGTCGAAATAGTGATGGAGAAGAAATACGGTGTATATATATGCAAGGGCTGCGGAATTGAAAAGGCGATTGATATAGAGAAGCTTTCAAAAAATGCCGCCAAGGGAGCTAAAGTTCCTGAAGAGATAGTGAAGAATCATGCGGTGCTTTGCAGTCCTGAAGGACTGGAATTAATAAAGAGCGACATCAAGGAAGGCACAAATACGATAGTCATAGCCGCATGTTCTCCACGCGTGAAGTATGAAGAGTTTGATTTCCCCGGCACAATAACAGAGAGAGTCAATATCAGAGAATTGGTTGCATGGAGTCAGCAGCCCAACACAGAAGAGGCGCAGATGACTGCTGCTGATTATTTGAGAATTGGGATAATAAAGGTTCAGAAAGGAACTCTTCCTGAACCAAATGTGCTTGAGGATTTGAGTAAGACAATACTCGTAGTCGGCGGAGGCATCTCAGGACTTTCAGCATCGCTTGAGGCAGCGAATGCGGGTTATCAGGTCGTTCTTGTTGAAAAAGAGGCTGAACTCGGAGGGTGGGCCGCAAAACTTTATAAAGAGGTTCCGAGACAATACCCCTATGAAAAACTGGATGACCCGATTATCTTTAGCAAGATAAAGGAAGTTGAGTCAAACCTTAATATAAAGGTGTTTAAATCAGCAGTGGTTGAAAAGACAGAGGGGCAGCCCGGGCTCTTGGACGTAACTATAAGAAATAACGGCACGAGCGAAACAATCAGGGTTGGGTCAGTGATTATGGCCTCAGGGTGGAAGCCGTATGATGCGGCAAAACTTGGGTATCTCGGATACGGCAAGCCTAATGTTATTACAAGCGTGCAGATGGAGGAAATGGCAAAGAAGGGGAAAATCATTCGGCCTTCTGACGGCAAAGAGGCCAAAAAAGTTGCATTCATACAATGCGCGGGTTCAAGGGATCAGAATCATCTTCCTTACTGTTCGTCTTTCTGCTGCGCAACATCTCTGAAACAGGCAAAGTATGTCAGAGAGAAAAACAGCGATGCAATCGCAATGATATTTTACAAAGATATAAGAACGCCGGGACAATCCGAGATTTTCTATAAAAACATGCAGAACGACCCCGGAGTTTTATTGACAAAGGCTGATGTTACAGGCATAAGCGATGCGGGGAACAGCAGCCTTTTTGTTGAGGCTGAGAATGCCCTGCTTGGAGAAAAAATCAAGGTTGAAGCCGACCTTGTTGTTCTTGCGATAGGCGTAGTGCCCAGCACTCGGGCGCCGCAGGAATATCTTGACGGGCTGACAGAGGCGCAAAAGAAAGGGGATGTGGCAAAGAATGCCTATCTTGAAACAACGCCTAAGCCTGAATTCATACTTAACCTGGATTACAGGCAGGGGCCTGAAATTCCTTCACTTGAAGGCGCATACGGTTTTGCTGATTCTAATTTTATATGCTTTCAGTATGAGACAAGGAGGACAGGTATTTATGCTGCGGGCTGTGTAAGGCAGCCGATGAATATTTCAGAAGCGCAGCTTGATGCGGCAGGCACTGCAATGAAGGCAATTCAGTGCGTTGAGCATGTTGCAAAGGGCATCGCTGTTCATCCGAGGGCATGGGATATAACCTTCCCTGACCCATTACTTATAAAGTGCACAGCATGTAAGCGGTGTACAGAAGAATGTCCATTCGGCGCAATAGATGAAGACGAAAAAGGTATTCCTTTTTACAAGATTAACCGGTGCAGACGCTGCGGCACATGTATGGGTGCGTGTCCAGAGAGGATTGTCTCCTTCAAAGACTACAGCGTTGACATGATAGGCTCTATGCTGAAGTCTGTTGAAGTGCCCGATGAGGGGTTGAGGATAATAGCTCTTGCGTGTGAAAATGACGCTTATCCCGCGCTTGACAGCGCGGCAATAAACAGGAAACAGCTTCATCCAAGCGTGAGGTTCATACCTGTAAGGTGCCTTGGTTCAACGAACCTTGTATGGGTTGCGGATGCATTCTCAAGGGGTATTGACGGGCTTATACTGCTTGGCTGCAAATATGGAGAGAACTATCAGTGCCATTTTGTGAAGGGCAGTGAGCTTGCTAATTACCGTTTCAGCAAGGTTCAGGAAACGCTTGACAAGCTTCAACTTGAGTCTGAAAGATGCCAGCTTATTCAGATTGCAATATCAGATTATGATAAGCTTCCTGACATGATTAATGATTTTGTTAATAGGATAGAGGAGATAGGCCCGAATCCGTTTAAGGGGCTTTAAAAAGGAGGAGTAAATGACAGAACAGATTATTAAACCTGATTTGAATTTTATAAACGATGTTATCAGCTCCGGAGGAGAGTCTCTCAAAAAATGTTTCCAGTGCGCAACCTGCTCTGTTGTATGCAATGTAACGCCTGATGACAAGCCCTTCCCGAGAAAAGAAATGCTGCACGCACAGTGGGGGCTGAAAGATAAGCTTCTCAGCAATCCTGATATATGGCTCTGTCATCAGTGCAGCGACTGCACAGCATATTGTCCCAGAGGCGCAAAGCCCGGCGAAGTGCTCGGCGCTATAAGAAAACTGAGCCTTCAGCATTATTCTTCGCCGAAGTTTCTTGCAAAGATGGCCGGCGACATAAAATATTTTCTGCTGCTTTTTGCAGCGCCTGTATTGATATTTCTGACATATCTCGGTATAACAGGCAAGCTTGATTTTGCGAATGTTCCGAAAGACCCTGTGAAAGGCATAGTTTTTTCTAAGTTAATTCCAACAACCTTTTTTATAGACCCTGTGTTCATTGCAGCGGCAGCCTTTGCAGTTATAGTGTTTGCAAGGGGAATAATAAGGTACTGGAATGATATGTCCAGAAATGCAGGGACAAAAGGAGGAAATATAATCGGGGCTGCAATATCAGCGATAACAGAGATACTGGCCCACCGCAGGTTCAATAAATGCGAGGTTACTAAAGGCAGGTCAATATCACATATCCTTGTCTTCTACAGTTTTGTAGGGCTTGCAATAACAACAACATGGGCACTGATATATCTTTATGGGCCTATAGCTATGAAATTTTTAGGAATGGAACCATTTAAATGGTTATTAGGAGAGTCACCATACCCATTAACAGATCCGATGAAGATTCTTGGCAATGCAAGCGCTGCTGCGCTTGCATTAGGCATACTGCTTGTTATATTCAACAGGATAAAAAACAGCGCTAAAGCAGGCATAGGCAGTTATTATGACTGGCTATTTATTGGCATTGTGTTTTTTGTGATGGCAACCGGAATTCTATCCGAGGTTTTCAGGCTTATGGATATTGCAGGGCTTGCATATCCGACTTATATAGCGCATCTTTCTTTTGTGCTTTTCCTGTTTGCATATGCCCCGTTTTCCAAGATGGCGCATATGGTTTACAGGGCAACCGCGATGATTTTTGCAAAACAGGCAGGCAGGGAATAAGGAAGATTTCTGCATGCCGCTGAGAAGAGGTCTAACGGACTGAAGATAAGAGAAGTCATAAAAGACAAATAGATAGAACAAATTCCGCAAGGAGGTGAGGGGGTAAAGCCTTTAAAAGGTATAAGTAGAAAATTAAGAGTTGAAATGAGAAGTTTTTAATTTATAACTTTAAACTCTAAACTTTATTTTTTTCGAAGGAGGAGAGATGAGCTCAACAATTCTTTTTGCCTTAGGTTGCGGATTATTAGGGGTGATATACGCCGTGATGACCGCAGTGTGGGTATCGAAGCAGGACGCTGGAAATGCCAAGATGCAGGAGATCTCGAATGCGGTGAAAGAGGGCGCTTACGCGTTCCTTGCACGCGAATATAAGACAGTAGCGATGGTTGCAGTGATCCTCGTTGTTCTTATTGCGGCGATGAATCTCGGCATTTGGACCGCTATTGGCTTTATCGTAGGCACGGTCGGTTCAGCGCTTGCCGGCTTTGTAGGTATGTGGGTTACTGTTCGGGCAAACGTGCGCACCACACAGGCTGCGCACAAAGGGCTTCAGGCTGCGCTCAGCCTTGCGTTCAAGGGCGGCTCAGTGACCGGAGTTATGGTCGTTGGTTTGGGAATCATAGGTCTTGCGGGTTTTTATTTTATAGCGAAGCAGGCAGCCCCTGAGATGGCATTCCATGCACTCGTGGGACTTGGCTTCGGATGCTCACTCATGAGCGTGTTCGCCCGTATTGCAGGTGGTATCTACACAAAGGCCGCAGACGTAGGCGCTGACCTTGTTGGAAAAGTTGAAGCAGGGATTCCTGAAGATGATCCGAGAAACCCTGCCGTTATCGCAGATAACGTCGGTGACAACGTAGGCGACTGCGCAGGCATGGCAGCTGACCTTTATGAGACATACACGGTCACGCTCGTTGCAGCAATGCTTCTTGCCAAGACAGTTTTTGGCGCTGACAGCGCATGGGTGGAATTTCCGATGCTGCTTGGCGGAATATCAATCATTGCTTCCATTATCGGGACCTTTGCAGTCAAGCTCGGTAAAAACCAGTATATCATGGGCGCCCTCTATAAGGGGCTTGCTGTTGCCGGTGTGCTTGCAGCAATAACATTTTATATTGTGACAGGCGAGTTTCTGAAAGGCGCATCAGCGCAGGCTTCATTAGCCGCTCATCCGTCATTTACACAGATGAACGTTTTCCTTATGTCACTTATAGGCCTCGCATTGACCGGACTGATTGTGGCGATAACTGAGTACTTCACCGCTAAGGAGTATGGTCCTGTGAAGCACATTGCAAAGGCCAGTTTGACCGGCCACGGCACAAACGTTATAGCAGGCCTCGCGGTCAGCATGAAGTCAACCGGCGCGCCTGTTGTAGTCATCGTTGCCTCAATCCTTGGCGCGTATGCTTTAGGCGGTGGATTTAGCGGTGATGCAGTGGGCGGTCTTTTTGCTATCGCCCTGTCAGCGGTTTCGATGCTTTCAATGACAGGCATTGTTGTGGCGATTGACTCGTATGGACCAATAACAGATAATGCAGGCGGCATAGCAGAAATGTCAGGACTGCCTGAAGATATCCGTAAAATCACAGACCCATTGGATGCAGTCGGCAACACAACAAAGGCTGTTACAAAGGGTTATGCAATTGGTTCAGCAGGCCTTGCAGCTCTGGTTCTTTTTGCGGAGTACTCAAGGTCATTCATTGATCCCATAACTAAAGCTGTTCTTCCCTTGAAATTTGACCTTTCTGACCCGATGGTTCTGGCAGGTCTTTTCATAGGCGGTCTGCTCCCTTATTATTTCGGCTCGCTCCTTATGGAGGCTGTTGGAAAGGCAGCAGGCAGCATTGTCGAGGAAGTCAGAAGACAGTTCAGGGAGATCAAAGGCATTATGGAAGGCACAGGCAAGCCGGAATACGGCAAGTGCGTTGACATCGTCACAAAAGGCGCAATCAAGCAGATGATGGTTCCTGCTCTTATCCCTGTTGTTGTTCCTATTGTTGTAGGTCTTACTCTCGGCAGAGAGGCCCTCGGAGGTGTTCTTATCGGAAGCATCCTGACCGGACTCTTCCAGGCCATAGCCATGACAAGCGGCGGCGGCGCATGGGACAATGCCAAGAAATCCTTTGAAGATGGTGTTACCGACGACAAAGGCGTCATGCATAAGAAGGGAAGCGACGGGCACAAAGCCTCTGTCACAGGCGACACAGTCGGCGATCCCTACAAGGACACGGCAGGGCCGGCAATCAACCCGATGATAAAGGTCATTAACATTGTTGCGCTTCTGATTGTTCCACTGCTGTAAAAGAGAATTAAGACTGAAATTAAAGGGGAAGTTTCCATCTGTGATGGAAACTTCCCCTTTTTAGTTTTGGGCATAATTACAAAAAACGGTGTCCAGAAATAGCAAATTATTTTTTAATATCA
>JASEHP010000149.1 GCA_030018605.1 Thermodesulfovibrionales bacterium | reverse complement strand
AATTATGCTACACCGAGCGAAGTGCTGAGTGGTGCAATAGCTGGTGGAATGTAGTAGACTCAATAGCAAGAACATGAAGGATTTCTATCAGAGATTTAAGGAAGTATATCCGCTTAAGGTCATATCATGGCAATCGGACAATGGGAAAGAGAACCTTGGGGATTTTACGGCTGAGTTAAAAAGACAGGGGATTCCGCATTACTTTTCCTATCCGCGCTGCCCAAAGATTAATACATACATTGAACGGTATAACAGAACGGTTCAGGAGGAATTCATTGATGACAATGAAGATATAATCCATGATAAGCCGCTTTTTAATGAAAAGCTGGCTGATTATCTGATTTTTTATAATACAGAAAGACCGCATAAGTCTCTTGGACTGAAAAGCCCCTTGGAGTATTTAGTTGAAAACGGAGGAATGTCGCAAAAGTCTTTAACTTATACAAATGATTGACAATTACTCGGAGCATTGTATAAAGTGGAAAGACGAAAGGTAACCGTTTACCATGAGCAAGATATCATCTGGCATAAAAAATCTCGACAACCTTATTGACTTAGCTCATATAGGCGACAATGTAGTCTGGGAAACTGAGGCCGGCACCTCAGAGGACATTTTCATACAGAAGTTCATTGACCAGTCGCTTTTAGAAGATAAAGACATTATCTATGTTAGTTTCAATAGGTCCCCTCAAAGCATTCTTCTTCACGCCAAAATTAAAGAACATCCTGAAAAACTCACTATCCTTGACTGCTTTACGTCAGGCAAAGGAAAGAGCGACAGGGCATTCCTGAAATTTTACGAAAACAATAAACAGTCTGCTCCCCATGTTATCAAAGTAAACAGACCCGGAGATATCTCATTCTTCAGCGAAACAGTAAACTCAATTCAGGATAAACTTCCAGAGGGGGCAAGATATATATTTGACAGTTTGACAGGGATGCAGGACCTATGGGGAGATGAAAACAGCACTTATAAATTCTTTACCTATATGTGCCCGAGATTGTATGACCTCGGCACAGTTGCCTACTGGATACTCGAAAAAGATGCACACAGCCAGCCATTCAAGGCAAACCTCCGGCATATTACTCAGGTTGTCATTGAACTCTATAAGAAAAAAGACAAGCTTTTTTTAAAGGCTCTCAAACTTGACGGCAGAACAAACAGAGAGGCATTTAAACCGCATTCATACGAGATTGAAGACAATAATATTTTCATTGTACCGGCAAAGAAAGAGCCTGCTTTTAATATCGGCGGACAAATAAAAAATGCAAGGATAAGGCTTGGCATGTCTCAAAAAGACCTTGCAGATAAGATCGGGCTTACATCAAGCTTTATCTCGCAGATCGAAAATAATCAGATAAGCCCCTCCCTTAATTCTTTTTTGCAGATTGCTGAGGCGCTTGGAATTAGTCCAACTGACCTTTTGCAAAAAGAAAAGAAACGTGATGGGGTAGATTGGCTTTTCAAAAAAGACCACACACTGCAATCTCTTTTAAAAAAGGAAGATGGGTATTCATTGTTCAATATAGTTTCTAATGATAAAACATCCGCATATCTGACAGTAATAAATGCTGGTGCTGAATTGGACAGCCATTTTCTTAATAGTAAAAAAAACGAATTAATCCATGTGCTGAAGGGGACTGTTTCGGTAAAAATAGAGAATTCTGAAAAGATGCTTTCTCCCGGAGATTCAATATATCTGAAACACTCTCTTCCTTCGGTATGGAAAAACGCATCGGATGAGGAGACAGAATTATTAGTAATTTGCATTTAATTTAAGGTTATTATGAAGGCATTTTAAATCCCTTTCGTGGATTTTTTTTGCCCGCTGACTGAATAAATACTTAACATTTTGAGTATTTGTTTACTAAAACTTAATGCAAGGGAGGTGGGGAGTATAAGAAAAAAACGGATATCAGACGCTCGGTAAATGAAAAGTTTCCAAAAAAACATACTAAGGGAGGAAAAACATGAACCTGCAGCAGCCAAATGCTAATGATGCAACGAGAACACACAACCGATCAAAAAGTGTTACGCCGATGAGCGGGCTTTGCACTCGATGTATTGATGGGTGCAGAGGAAATTGTGAGGTCTTCAAGGCGACTTTCAGAGGCAGAGAGCTAATCTATCCGGGGCCGTTTGGTGAAGTAACCGCAGGTGGGGACAAAAATTATCCGATTGACTATTCTCATCTGAACATTCATGGTTATGCCCTTGGAGCTAAGGGCCTTCCCAAAGGTCAAAAAGGCGACCCTGATACCGCCACATTTCCCAATGTCAACACGGAAACCGAATACGGCTGGACAAAAAAGGTAAAGATGAAAGCGCCGATTTTTACAGGCGCTCTCGGGTCTACGGAAATTGCCCGCAAGAACTGGGAACATTTTGCAGCAGGAGCCGCAATTTCCGGCGTTACGATTGTCTGCGGTGAAAATGTATGCGGCATTGACCCTGCCCTTGAATTAAACAACAAACACATGGTAACAAAAGCCCCGGATATGGACCGCAGGATTGAAACGTATCGCCGCTATCATCATGGATATGGCGAGATCCTTGTGCAGATGAATGTAGAAGACACCCGCCTTGGAGTTGCTGAGTACATCATCGACAGGCATGGACTTGAAACAATAGAATTGAAATGGGGACAGGGCGCTAAATGCATCGGCGGTGAAATTAAAGTGAATTCTCTGGAGCGTGCGCTTGAATTACAAAAGCGCGGTTATATTGTCACTCCTGATCCGTCAGACCCTGTTGTTCAGGCAGCTTTCAAAGACAAAGCAATCAAGGAATTTGAGCGTCACAGCCGTCTCGGCTTTATTGATGAGAAAGGCTTTTACGCTGAAGTCGCCAGGCTGAGAAAACTCGGGTTCAAGAGAGTCACGCTAAAGACCGGCGCATATGGCTTGCGTGAGTTGGCAATGGCAATTAAATGGAGTTCCAAGGCTAAAATAGATTTATTGACAATTGACGGAGCTCCGGGCGGCACAGGCATGAGCCCATGGCGCATGATGGAAGAATGGGGTATGCCTTCGCTTTACCTGCACGCTGCAGCCTATGAATTCTGCAAGATACTGGATAAGAAGGGCGAACGTGTTCCTGATATTGCCTTTGCCGGAGGTTTCAGCAGTGAAGACGGCATATTCAAGGCATTAGCCATGGGCGCCCCTTATACAAAGGCTGTTTGCATGGGCCGTGCATTAATGATTCCGGGCATGGTTGGCAAAAATATCGCAAAGTGGATAAAAGAGAACGATCTTCCGAAAAATGTAAGTGAATACGGCTCCACTGTTGAAGAAATCTTTGTCTGTTATGAAGAGGTAAAGAATCTCGTAGGCAGCAAAGAGATTCACAACATCCCGTTAGGAGCAATCGGCATCTACAGCTATTCGCAGAAAATCAGGGTCGGATTACAGCAGATGATGGCAGGAGCGCGCTGCTTTAATGTGGATTCTATTACGAGAAATGAATTGATGTCTCTTACCGAGGAATGCGCAAAGGTTACAGGGATACCTTACCTGATGGATTCCTACAGGAAGGAAGCGCTTAAGATAATCAATGCCAAATAAGCTTGCTGATCTTAAGATGAAATGTAGTATGAGATTGAACCTGATATGGAAAAAGCAGAGTGGTATTGTTAGGGTAATAGCAGACCAGTAGAGCAATAGCTCAATAGAGCAGTAGTTTTTAGGGTTTTTAACTACTGCTCTTCTGCTCTGCTGCACTTTTGCTCTAAGGAGGTATGCTAATGAACAAAACAATGCTTTCCATTCTCAAGATACTTGAGAAGTATACAGATGTTGTCTATCGCGGCAATTAAAATCGCATGGTATTGATCTCACAGAGCGGACTGTGCGCTATCATTTGAGAATTCTTGATGAACGCGGCTATACAGAGGTGTTCGGAAAAGAAGGAAGGAAGATTACAGAAAAAGGAAGGCAGGAATTAAAGAATGCCCTTGTGTCAGAGAAGGTCGGATTCATAATAAGCAAGATAGAGACCCTGTCTTACCAGACAACGCTTGACCTTAAAACTCTTGATGGTAATGTTATATTGAATATTTCGTATTTCCCTGAGGAAAGACTAAAGGATGCAATCAGGATTTTAACTCCGGTTTTTT
>JASEHP010000148.1 GCA_030018605.1 Thermodesulfovibrionales bacterium | reverse complement strand
TTTAGATGATTTAACCAGTACCTTCCCGGTTACATTTTAGATGATTTAATGCGTAGCATACTTACCACTGCTGGTGGTAGCATAAAATAAGCACTCAATTTTTTCTCATTAAACAATTGACAAACAGAAAAGACAAGAAATAGAATAAACCATTAAATCTCCGATAAAAAGGATTCCAAATGACCCTTAAAGAACTCTACAAAAAGGCTGTATCCGCAGGCATTGAGAATGACCCGCGCGGGAAAGATGCTGTCCTCATGGAGCTTGATGCAAGGAAAAAAGATTTTGAAAAACTCAAGGAAGACGAAAAAGAATTCTTTGACAGCGAAACGCTTGAAAATCCTTATTCCGATTCAAGGATATTAAACGGCAGCGGCGAAGAAAAGATAAAATCAGCGCTTGTGGGAATAGATATAGAGGTTGGCGAGCTATTGCTTGCCGAAAATCTAAAGGCAAAAGGGAAGAGCGTGGATCTGCTTATCTCTCATCATCCCGAAGGCAGGGCCTACGCAAATCTCTATTCTGTTATGCAGATGCAGTCAGACATATTGCACAGGTTCGGAGTGCCCATAAATGTGGCTGAAGACCTTATGGACAGCAGGATAAAAGAGGTTGAAAGAAAGCTGATGCCTGTTAATCACACAAGGGCTGTTGATGCGGCAAGACTTCTGGGCATTCCGTTTATATGCCTTCATACCCCTGCTGACAATATGGTTGCAACTTATCTGCAGAGGCTTTTTGACGAAAAGAAGCCTTATAGGGTTTCTGATGTGATGGAGGCTTTGAAAGGCATCCCTGAATACAGAACGGCAAGTTTTAACGGCGCAGGCCCTAAGATATTAACCGGCTCTAAAAACAGAAGGGCAGGCAAAATATTTGTTGACATGACAGGCGGCACAGAAGGCTCGAAGGAGATATTTGAAAGCCTGACAGCAGGCGGGGTAAACACAATTGTGGCAATGCATCTC
Source organism: Thermodesulfovibrionales bacterium (assembly GCA_030018605.1). GTDB lineage: Bacteria > Nitrospirota > Thermodesulfovibrionia > Thermodesulfovibrionales > UBA1546 > UBA1546. The sequence continues at coordinate 3,162 of JASEHP010000148.1, read as the reverse complement.
GGCGAAGAGCACCGCAAGGAAGCCGAGAAGAATCACCTTAATGTTGTTATTGCAGGGCATATTGCAAGCGATAACCTCGGCATTAACCTGCTTCTGGATGAATTATCCGGAGGTTCACCGCTCGAGATTTTTGAGTGTTCAGGTTTCAAGAGAGTAAGCAGAAATTAGTAGTGAAAAGTGAGATAAGAGCAGTAGCCCAGTAGAGCAGGGAGATAAAGAAAAAGTTTTTGCAGTTGTATCTTCCTGCTGCTCTGTTGCTCTACTGCACTATTTACAGCTAAAGATATGAAGACTGACAGAGTCCTTGAGGATATAAAATCGCGGCTGGATATAGTAGAATTCGTCTCCGATTATATAGAACTCAAAAAATCAGGACAAAACTATAAGGCAAACTGCCCTTTCCATGCGGAAAAAACCCCTTCATTCATGGTAAGCCGGAGCAAGCAGATATTCCATTGTTTCGGATGCGGAGATGGAGGAGACATATTCGGTTTTGTCATGAAATACGAAAACCTTAATTTTCAGGAGGCGCTTAAGATGCTTGCCAAAAAGGCGGGCGTGCAGCTTTCAGGCTACAGGTTTGAAGATGGTCTGGCTGAAAAAAAAGAGAGGCTCTATGCCATTCAAAAAGAGGCATTGAACACATTTGCCGCGAATCTCAAGAAATCAAAAACAGCGCTCGCGTATCTTGATAAAAGGGGAGTAAGCCGGGAGATGACTGATGTATTTTTCCTCGGATATGCGGACAAGGGGAGAAAGGCTCTTTATGACCATCTGAAGGCAAAGGGGTTTGATGATTCACTCATCATGCAATCAGGACTCATCTTTACAGGTGAAAGCGGGCTTCACGATGTATTCAGAAACAGGCTTATGTTTCCGATATGTAATATACAGGGAGATGCCATTGCCTTTGGCGGAAGGGCTATAGACGAAGCAATGCCGAAATATCTCAACTCTCCGGAGACATTGCTGTTTAAAAAGAGTGAAACCCTTTACGGGCTTAATGCTGCAAAGGATGAAATACGGAAAAAAGGTTACGTCATGATAACCGAAGGGTATCTTGATGTAATCATGTGCTGCATGCACGGCTTTCTGAATGTGGTTGCTCCTCTGGGCACTGCGCTGACAACGGGCCATCTCCAGAAGCTCTGTAGGTTCACAAAGAAAGTTCTTCTGGTCTTTGACAGCGATGCAGCAGGCATTGCCGCTGCAAAGAGGTCGCTGTCAATTCTCTATGAGCATGGATTCAGGAGCAAGATATTGCTCCTTCCCGAGGGAGATGACCCAGACAGTTTTCTCAGGAAAAGCGGAAGCCGCGCATTCCAGATTAAGCTGTCAAAGTCAGAGTCCATGGTGGATTTTATTCTTAGGTTGAAGGGAGATAGGTCAGACAATGTCAGGACAGCTATCGGGATAATAGACAATGCAAAGGATTTGATACTGAGAGAAGAACTGTTCAAGGAATTGGCGGAAAAGTCAGGGATAAGGGAAGCTGTTCTCAGGGGGGAGACTAAAAGGTATGAACAAAGAGCAGGTATCGGCTCCGAGCGGCTTGGAGCCGCGGCAAAAACTGCAGGGTTCCTGTACGATGAGGAGGTTTTGCTTCTTAGCGCTATAGTAGCATTCCCTGACAGGGCGCCGTATATTTTCGCTAATCTCAACGTGGACAGAGTGTGCAATCCCGTAGTAAGACAGATTTTACAGGAAATTAAACCTTCAGCCGAAAGGTTGAATATGAATACAATGCTCGGTATTCTAAATGATGAAGGAAAGGCGCTTATCACAAGGCTGTCGCTTAACCCCGGTTTTGATATTGAACATGTTGATAATAATATCAGGGATTGCCTGAGAAAGATGGCGCACTGCGAAATAGAAGAAAAGATAAGGCTCGCTAAGACCGCGGGAGATTTACGGCTTCTCAACAGTCTCTTAGCGGAAAAACAAAAAATAACAAGTCGTTGCGACTCGCAACCGAGGAGAGAAGATGAGAGAACAGCCTGAGTACTTTGAAGGAGACGAGGACCGGGGAAGGTTTTCTTTACCAGAGGATGCCCTGGCAGAGGAGCTTGTAGAAGAGTCAAGAGAGAAGCCTCTCCTTCAGGATACGGGATATAATCCAATAAAGATATATTTGAAAGAGATGAGCAGTGTCCCCCTCCTCACAAAAGCTGGGGAAGTTGAGATAGCGAAAAGAATGGAAAACGGTAGAAGGCAAGTGGCTGAGATAGTTTTTGCCCTTCCGTTTACAGTCAAGAAACTGATCGAATTGGGAGAACTGATTGAAAAAGGAGATGCGCCGCTGGCAGAAATAATACAGGACGGCGAGGAGACATTTGAAGAAGACCTTTTTACTGAAAAAAAGAGCTTCTTTGATGTAACGGCTCAGATAAAGAAACTGCATGAAAAGAGAGTGGCGCGCCTAAAAAGGCTTGAAGCTGAAGGCGGTTCCGGGAGGGAAAAGGCAGTTTGTATGCTTGGGGATAATATGACTAAAATTCTGGAGAAAATAGATAAGCTGCGGTTAAAAGAAGGTGCGGTGGCTGCTTTTTCCGAGGAAATAAAAAGTGCAATTTCCGCCATTGAAGAAACAGACAAAAAGCTGTCAACTATCAGGAAAAAGCTCAGGCAGAACGGCATTAATGCTGATATAGGCAAAGGGATAAAGCTGAAGAAAAACCTGTCGGCACGACTCGCAACCGAGAAGGCCGAAACAGCCGCTCTAATTAACGCCTACAACGAATGCAGGAAAGATCTGTCAAGAAAAGAAGAAGTGCTCGGCATTAAAGCAGAAGAAACAAAAAAGACGCTGAAGCTTCTAATGGAGGGGGAGCAGCAGGTTCTTGAGGCGAAGAAAGCGCTTATAGAAGCAAACCTGAGACTTGTTATCAGCATAGCAAAAAAATACATGGGGAAGGGTTTGAGTTTTTCTGACCTGATACAGGAAGGCAATATAGGCTTAATGAGGGCGTGTGATAAGTTTGAATACCAAAGAGGATATAAATTCAGCACTTATGCTACATGGTGGATAAGGCAGGCGGTTACAAGGGCGATTGCAGACCAGTCATGGACAATAAGAATCCCCGTTCATATGGTTGAGACGATAAACCGGGTACTGTCAACTATTTTGTGTAAATTTGATAAAGGGGCAAATTGGGCCGCACC
>JASEHP010000147.1 GCA_030018605.1 Thermodesulfovibrionales bacterium | reverse complement strand
TTGACTATCTCATCAAAAAAGGAGGTATGTCGCATTTGTATGGAACTTATACACTCTCTTGACAGTAATTTTAAACACCGCTACCATAGATGATATAAAAGATATGAAAAGATTTATCGTAATTCTTATAGCAGTGTTTTTGTCTTTTGCTCATGCATCCTTTGCAGAAAAGATAAGGGTTGTTGCGAGCATTCATCCACTTGGCGATATTGTAAAGCAGGTCGGCAAAGACAGGGTCAGCGTAAAGGTAATGCTTCCCGCCGGAGCATCTCCCCATACATTTGAGCCAACACCTGCAGAGATGATGGAATTGCAGAATGCAAAAGTTTTAGTGAAAGTGGGCGCGGGGCTTGAATTCTGGGCGAAAAAAATGATGAAGGCTGCAGGCAATAGAAAACTTATTATTATTGAAGCAGCATCAGAGCTTCCCCTGATAAGACATGTTCATTCTCATGTTGGCGTTTCTGAAGAAAAAGGGCATCAGGAATCTGCCGACCCTCATGTATGGCTTGACCCTGTGCTGATGAAAACAGTTGTGGATAAGATACAGAATGCTTTCTCCAAGGCTGACCCATGGGGAGAGACGTATTACAGAGAGAATGCAGAGAAATATAAAAAAGATTTAGATGCCCTTCACAGCGAGATTGTAAACAGGGTAAAGAGTTTCAAGAGCAAAGAATATGTGACTTTTCATTCTGCGTGGAACTATTTTTCAAAAAGATACGGGCTCAGGGTCGCAGGCATTATAGAGGAATCTCCCGGCAGAGAGCCTTCTCCTAAACATATTGCAAAGATTGTGAGTGAGATAAAGAGGATAAAATCAAAAGTTGTTTTTGCGGAGACTCAGTTTAATCCGAAGATTGCAGAAGCGATTGCAAAAGAGGCAGGCGCAAAGGTTTTGTTTCTTGATCCGATTGGCGGCGCTAATGTTAAAGGCAGGGATACATATATAGGACTTATGAGATATAATCTTTCAGTAATGGAAGACGGGATGAAGTGAAAGCGCTGGAAATAAAAAACCTTTCTGTTGTTCTGAGCGGCAAAGAGATACTGAAGGATATAAACCTTTCCCTTGATGAAGGTAAATTCCTCGGCATTGTCGGACCTAACGGCAGCGGCAAGACAACATTCCTGAAATCAATACTCGGGCTTATTAAACCTTTAGCAGGGATAGTAAGGGTGCTGGGCAAATCTTCCGGGGAATGTTTAGGCGAAGGAGTTTTGGGTTATGTGCCGCAGCATCTTAACCTTGACATCAATTTCCCTGCAAGGGCGATAGATGTTGTAACAATGGGATTATATGGCAGGCTCGGATTTTTCAGATGGCCTTCAAAAAAGGATAAAGAAAAGGCATCTGAATATATAGAGCTTATCGGGATGTCGGGGCATGAGAATTTTCCGTTTGGCGAGATGTCAGGCGGAGAGCAGCAGCGCATTTCTATTGCGAGGGCGCTTGTGAGCAATCCGAAAATACTCATACTTGACGAGCCGAGCACAGGCATAGATGTTGTTGGACAGGAGGATTTTTATCATCTCCTCAAAGGATTTCAGAAGAGACTCGGACTTACAATTATCATGGTGTCGCATGATATCGGCGCTGTGACAGCCTATGTTGATGAAATTGCCTGCCTGAATAAAATTCTCTATTACCACGGCGCGCCTCTGGGCGCGCTTGACGAGAATGTGCTTGAAAGGCTCTACGGCAAGAATGTGGATATACTGATACATTCTGACGTATGCGATAAGTGCGAAAGGCTGAGGAAATGATGGAAATCTTATCCTACGGATTCATGCAGAGGGCTGTTTTCACCGGCATAGCTATCAGCATACTCGCAGGTGTAATCTCTGTCTTTGTCGTGCTGAGGAGAGTATCCTTCGTGGGATCAGGTATTTCCCATGCTGCATTCGGAGGAGTTGCAATAGGTTTTCTTGCGGGAGTAAATCCTGTCATAACAGCGATGATATATTCCATCCTTGTAGCATTCGGAATTGAGAAAATAAGCTCAAAGGGAAGAGTGGCGGAAGATACCGCCATAGGCGTATTCTTTTCAAGCTCAATGGCTCTCGGCATAGTCCTGATAAGCCTTTCAAAAAGTTATAACGTAGACCTTTTCGGCTATCTTTTCGGCAGCATCCTTGCAATAAGCGAAAGCGAGATGTGGCTGACAATTGCAGTAACAATAGCAATCCTTGCTGCGATTATGATGATTATGAAGGAGCTTTTGTTTACGACATTTAACGAAGAGCTTGCAATTGTAAGCGGTATCCCGACACGTCTGATTAAATCGCTCTTTCTGCTCTCTATGGCAGTAGCGATTGTTATCTCTATAAAGGTTGTGGGGATTATCCTTGTTTCCGCTCTTCTTGTCATTCCCGGCGCTGTTGCCCAGCTTCTTTCAAGAAGTTTTTATCCGATGCTGCTTATATCATGTTCTGTCGCCCTTTTTTCTACGATAGCAGGGCTTTGTCTTTCATCTCAGTTTGACCTCTCGCCGGGCGGCACAATCGTCCTGATAATCACAGCGCTCTTTTCCGCCGCGTTTTTGAAGGCGAGAAAATAACATTCTTTATATCCATATCGCAGAGCCGGGTCTCCGCTTTTGCATTTTGCCTTCCAAATCTAATAATATATTAAACATATGCCAAAGAAGAAAATTTCAAAAAGGCCGGGCTGGGATGAATATTTCATAAACATAGCCAAGGCCGTTGCAACCAGGGCTACATGCCTCAGGCGCAAATACGGTGCTGTGATTACGAAAGACAATATTATTGTCAGCACCGGATATAACGGCGCTCCGGCAGGCATGAAAGACTGCCTTGAAGCCGGGAAATGCACGAGGAAAGAACTTCAAATTCCTCACGGCGAAAGATACGAGCTCTGCCACAGCGTTCACGCGGAGGCAAATGCTGTAATACGTGCGGCAGTCCATGAGCTTGAAGGCGCAACCATTTATATATCAGGCGAGGATAACGGCACCGGCGAATGCCATTCAGAGCCGTGCATGATGTGCAAAAGGATAATACTCAATGCGCGGATCGCAAAGGTGGTTTATTCCGACGGCAACGGCAGTTTTCATGTAATCAACCCTAAGAACTGGCTCAAAAACCGGGTCTGAAATGAAAATATTCAGGCAGTTAAGATGGCAGGATATTCTGGACATCATTCTCGTGTCCCTCCTGATTTACCGCCTGCTGCTGTTTATAAAAGGCACAAAGGCTGTCCAGATGCTTATAGGCATCGGCGTGCTGTTGCTTGCTTCCCTCCTTTCAGGTTATACAGGGCTTTATGCGATGGACTGGATTATACAGAGCTTCTGGGCGCAGATAGTTATAGCGCTTATAGTGCTCTTCCAGCCTGAGATCAGAAGGGCGCTTGCGCGCATGGGCGAGGCGCCGTTTCTGCAGTCCTTCACATCTGCCGAGGAACTCAAATCTCTGGAAGAGATAGTCAAGGCTTCAGTTGCCCTTGCAAACAGAAATATCGGCGCACTGATTGTTATTGAGCGTGAAACAAGCCTGAATGAATTTATTGAGATAGGGACATCGCTTGATGCAAGGGTTACGCGTGAAATACTCCTCAGCATCTTTCATCCTTCATCTCCGATACACGACGGAGCGGTTGTCATAAAGGGAAACAGGATCGTTGCAGCCGGTTGTTTTCTTCCCATAATGCTCAGATCTGAGATTGATAAAGCCATGGGCACAAGGCACAGGGCGGGACTCGGACTTACAGAAGAAACAGATGCGGTTGCTATTATAGTTTCTGAAGAAACAGGCAATATCTCTATGGCTGTTGCCGGAAAGCTTGAAACCCGTATTGACATGGGAACTCTCCGTGATATATTAACGGATATGTTCACATCGCAGAAGAAGGTGCGCAGTGAAAAGACGGCTGCTTGAAAATTTCGGATTAAAGGTCACTGCGGTTATCATGGCGATAATCCTGTGGTTTTTTGTCATCTCAAAGGGGCAGTCGGAGATATCGTTTGATGTTCCTGTTGAGCTAAAGAATATACCGCCGGGGCTTGAAAGCGTTAAGTATGGAACAAAAAACGTGAGCGTAAGCCTTAAGGGACAGGACAGGCTTCTCAGGAATATAAAGCCCTCTGATGTAAGGGTTCATGTGGATTTG
>JASEHP010000146.1 GCA_030018605.1 Thermodesulfovibrionales bacterium | reverse complement strand
TTTCATGATTCAACAGAAGAAGCTTCGGTTACCATGTTAAATGATTTGACACGCCTAAACGAGCCTTAGAACGACAGAAAAATATCTGCAAAAAGCGAAACCCAATACTGTCTATAGCTATTCTAATGATGTCTGAGCGAATCAGTTGAGTTAAAATATATTTATGGAAAGCGATTTAAGCAAAGACCTTCAGCTTGCATCCGCCGCAGGCGAAGAAGAACTAAAACCCCTTGTTTACCACAAATCCCCGGAAGTTCTAACCATAATCATCAACAACAAAAACCTCACTGAAGACCTTGCCGCCATAATTGCAGGCAGAAGGAATGTTGACTCCGGAATACTTGAACTTTTATCGCACCATATAAGATGGAAAGACAGCTATAAAGTCAGGCTTGCTCTCTGCAAAAACCCAAAGACTCCACAAAAAATAACATTCTCCCTCATTAAGTTTCTGAGGATTTTTGACCTTGCGGATCTTACACGTAACACTGTGCTTCCCGTGAACGTGAGAGTAAGAATTGAAGGAGAAATCAGCGAAAAAATTCCGGCAATGGCCTTCGGCATCAAGATAACCCTTGCAAAAAGGGCAAGCAGCAATGTGCTCATGAAACTTATTAAAGAAGGGCTTAGAGAGGTTGTTACTGTCTGCCTGGACAGCCCTTACATGACAGAGGGAGACATATATAAAATCATAAGCATGGAAAAAGTATCCGCGCAGGTAATAAGGACGATCGCCGAACATCCGAAATGGTCTGCGCGGTATCAGATAAGATGGGTGCTCATTATCAACAAACACGCTCCGCTTGTGGCTGTCGTTAAATTCCTTAAGGACATGAAAACAAGAGACCTTAAAGAACTTTACGCAGCCCCCGATGTCCCCTCATCCACAAAGCCGTATCTCTACAGAGAACTTCTGGAGAGAGAAGAGGGATGATTAGAATTCACAGCCCTTTTGAATATGAATTTGCCGTTCTTGAAATCAGCGTCCACAACATCCCCTTCCTTAAATGTCTTATCAAGGATGTTGAGCGCAAGAGGATTGAGAATCTCTTTTTGAATAACCCTCTTTAACGGCCGTGCTCCGTAAACAGGGTCAAATCCTGTTTCTGCAAGATGCTCTTTTGCCTCATCCGTCAGTGTTATGTCTATATTTTTCTCCATTATGTATTTCTTCATCCTGTTAACCTGTATCTCAACTATCTCTTTCAGAAGCTGTCTTGAGAGCGGATTGAATATCACAATTTCATCAACCCTGTTAATGAATTCAGGCTTGAAAAATGCCTTGAGATCTGCCATCACCTTATCTTTCATTTCTTTATTATCCTCTTCTTCGGCAGCGCCCCAGTATGCAACAGGCCTCTTCGTCCTCTCTGTAAGGAGTTCCTGTATATGCGTGCTCCCGATATTTGAGGTCATTATCAGAACCGCATTCCTGAAATCAACAGTCCTACCGTGGCCGTCTGTAAGCCTTCCGTCATCCAGCACCTGCAAAAGCAGATTGAAGACCTCAGGATGCGCTTTTTCTATTTCATCAAAGAGCACCACAGCATAAGGCCTTCTCCTGAGCGCCTCTGTAAGCTGTCCTCCTTCTTCATATCCGACATAGCCCGGAGGCGCTCCGATAAGCCTTGAGACTGTATGCCTCTCCTGATACTCAGACATATCAATGCGCACCATTGCATTTTCATCATCAAACAAAAACTCAGCCAAAGCCCTTGCAAGTTCTGTCTTGCCGACGCCTGTGGGACCAAGAAATATGAAAGAGCCGATTGGACGGTTAGGGTCCTGAATCCCTGCCCTTGAACGCCTGACCGCATTTGAAACAGCGCCTATTGCCTCATCCTGCCCCACAACTCTGAGCCTGAGCCTCTCCTCCATTTTAAGAAGTTTCTGAATCTCTCCCTCAAGCATTCTTGATACAGGTATGCCTGTCCATTTCGAGATGACTTCCGCGATGTCTTCTTCGTCAACCTCTTCTTTCAGCATCTTTCTTCTTTCCTGAACACCGGCAAGTTTTTTGTTTTCACCATCAAGCGATTTCTGGAGTTCAAGGAGCTTGCCGTACCTCAGTTCTGATGCCTTTGTCAGGTCTCCTTCGCGTTCAGCGCGCTCTGATTCTATCTTTGTCTTTTCCATCTGCTCTTTAATGTCTCTTATCTTCGCAATTATCTCTTTCTCGCTCAGCCATTGCGCCCTGAGTTCATCCCTTCTGCTCTGAAGCTCTGCCATCTCCTTTTTTATCTTATCAAGCTTTTCCTTTGCGTCTTTTGAATCCTCTTTCATAACAGCCTGTTTTTCTATCTCATGCTGCCGGAGCTTTCTCTCAATTTCGTCAAGCTCAACAGGCATGCTGTCTATTTCCATCCTGAGCTTTGACGCTGATTCATCAATTAAATCTATCGCCTTATCAGGAAGAAACCTGTCAGAGATATATCTATGAGAAAGGACAGCCGCAGATATCAGAGCCGAATCCTTTATCTTTACTCCGTGATGCACTTCGTATTTTTCTTTCAGCCCGCGGAGTATTGATATGGTGTCTTCAACAGTTGGTTCCTTTATATAAACAGGCTGAAACCTTCTTTCTAATGCGGGGTCTTTTTCTATGTGTTTTCTGTATTCATCAAGCGTTGTTGCGCCGACACATCTCAGTTCTCCCCTTGCAAGAGCCGGTTTAAGCATATTGGATGCATCTATTGCACCCTCTGCCGCGCCAGCGCCCACAACTGTGTGAAGTTCATCTATGAAGAGTATAATCCTGCCCTCTGCCTGCTCTATCTCCTTTAAAACAGCCTTAAGCCTTTCTTCAAACTCGCCGCGGTATTTTGAACCTGCAACCAAAGCCCCCATATCAAGAGCAACTACTTTTTTATCTTTTAATGTCTCGGGCACATCGCCTGCAATAACCCTTTGCGCAAGCCCTTCAGCGATAGCAGTCTTTCCAACACCGGGCTCTCCTATGAGAACAGGATTATTCTTGGTCCTTCTTGAAAGCACCTGTATGATGCGCCTTATCTCATCATCTCTTCCTATGACAGGGTCAAGTTTCCCTTTCTTTGCAAGCTCTGTGAGGTCACGGCTGTAACGTGCAATAGCCTGATATTTATCCTCAGGGTTCGGGTCCGTTACGCGCTGCGCGCCTCTGATTTCCCTCATAGCAGACATTGCCTTGTCAGCGGTAACCCCGTATCTTTTTAATATCTCAGAACAATGCCCGTCTGCGGATATGAGAGAAAGCAGCAGGTGTTCAATACTGACATATTCATCCGTAAGATGCTCCGCTTCTTTAAAAGCCTTCTCTGTTACATTTTTTAAACTCTGTGAAATATATATCTGTCCCGCAGGAGTTGCGCCAAGCACTTTTGGGAATTTTTCTATCGCCTCTTCGACATCTCTCTGAAGAGCATTTGAATCAACTCCGAGCCTTGCCAATATCTGAGGCGCTATCCCCTCTTTATCCTCAAGCAGGGCAAACAAGAGATGCTCCGGCTGGAGTTCCTGATTCCCTTTTCTTTCAGCAAGCTTCTGCGCCTCCTGCACAGCCTCCTGACTCTTTATCGTCAATTTATCCATCCTCATTATTTATTCCTCCATCCTTTAAGTATCAAAGTGTCATAGGGTCAAAGAGTCAAAGTGTCAAAAACTCTGACCCTTTGATACTCTGATGCTCTGACACTTTCTGCTATTCCTCTTCGTAGAGTCTTCGTATCCTTTCTTCAAAATCATGCTTCATATCCTCGTCAAGCAGACGCATCATCTCCTCCATCTCATGCTGCAGCGCCTCGCTCCTATGTCTCATCCTCAGGATAATGTCCACGCCTGCCTTATTTACTCCGAGTTCCTTGGTAAGGCTCAGCACAAAGTTAAGCCTTTCCACGTCCTCCTCTGAATACAGCCTCAGCCGTTTGGTCCTGCGGGGCATTACAAACCCTTCCCTTTCGTACATCCTAAGCGTCTGAGGGTGCACTCCGAGCATCTCTGCAACAACACTTATAACATATACAGGCTGCTTCTTGTCTTTAATGCCGCTATGTTCTCTGCCTTTACTCATTCACCTATTCACCTTTTTATTTACCTTTTCCCAATAAACGTGTCAAATCATTTAACATGGTAACCGAAGCTTCTTCTGTTGAATCATGAAAA